>CAMUXV010000014.1 GCA_947164795.1 uncultured Caryophanales bacterium
TGGGGAATTAGCTCAGTTGGCTAGAGCATCTGCCTTGCACGCAGAGGGTCAAGGGTTCGAGTCCCTCATTCTCCACCATTTTTTTTCGGGAAGTAGCTTAGCTTGGTAGAGCGCTACGCTTGGGACGTAGAGGTCGCAGGTTCAAATCCTGTCTTCCCGACCAGATAGACAAAATAAAACCTTTTATAAGGTTTTTTTCTTTTGCCCAAGCTAACCTCATATTGAAATACCCTTGCTCCTCTGAATTAAAAAAAGCAAGGCAAATGCACTCAACTAGCATTAAATATTTAGCTTTTTAAATAGTTTTGTTAAGTTTTCTTCCTTTATAGAAAAACCACATCCGTGATCATAAGTTTTTCCATAATTTTTTTCTCCAGTATGAATATCCACTTTAATTGTCAACTTAATTGTTCCATCCTCGATTAAATCAATGAATCTTTCAAAACTAATAAGCTTGTAAAATGATAATTTATAGTATTTAAAATATTCACAATTACCATTTCTTTTATTCCAAGCATTAACTAATGCCAAATAATTTAATTTTAAAATGAGTCTTTCTTTTAAATAATCAAATGACCAAGAAACATTTTTATCTATAAGTTTGCTATCTTTATCATATATACATATATATACTTTTTCTTTTTTTCTATTAACTTCTATTTTATATTGATATTTTATACCAGCAAAATTAAATTTATCTCCATAAGCTTCTATGTAGAGTACTTTAAATCGTCTATCTTTTTTACAAGGATAGCCGTATGTATTTTTTATCCTTTCGATTTCAAATAATTTATCTCCATCTGGTGCTGCATTGAATAATGTAATGGCACTTTTACTATAATTACGCCTCGTTTTAATTTCGATTCCATTATAGTCAGGTATTCCAAATTCATTTTCACTCAAGCCTAGTTCAAATTCAAATGTTCTCCCGATGGATGAATAACCTTTACATATGGATTTTATATATCCTTTTTTTGAAATATCATAAAATTTTTTCTTTAAAACACTGATACTTTTGTTTATTTCTGCTTCTGAATACATATCATCACCTTATACCTTTCATTATATAGTTTTCTATTATAACAGTGTGATTAATAATTAGCAAGCTTATTATAATAATTTTCTGTCAAATGTGTAAAATAATATTGTAAAAAAATTAATATTATATTATTATTAACTTAGAGAATAGGAAGGATACAATAAGATAAATAATTATTTATTGTATCCTTTATTTTGGGGAGGAAAAATGAAAAAAAATAATATCAATATTGAAGAGGAAAATTTAGATAATGTTCCACTAGATCTTGAATTTATTCAGTATGAAGAAGAACATGATGATGAATTAATAGAGATAACTGAAGAAAATTTAAAGGAGTTTGCTAATGCTCTTCAATTTGATACATTAGCTCAAGAATGTATCTTAGAGGATTTATGTAGATCTTATAATATAAGTAAAGATGATATGTTTATTTTAATACATGAATTAAAAAATAGAGGAAATAACGTTGTAACACTTGCAACTTCTGCATATAAAGGAAGTGATAATTCTGAAGTAGAGGAAGAGGTTCAAGTAACTTTAATACGAAACTTTGGTCATGAAAAATTAATAAATGAATTATCTTATGAAATATTAAATGATGATGATAATATAAAAATAATGCTAATATCTGATACAAGATTTGGTAGTATTTATCAGCAGTTATCAATATTAAATGATATGTATGTAAAAGCTAAAGAGATGGGTGTTAAATATGTCTTTCTAACTGGAGATGTAGTAGAGGGAGTATATACTGGAGCAAAGAGTATATATAATACAACACTACATAAATATGGCTATGAAGATCAAGCAAAGTTAGTTGCAGATTTTTTTCCTAGAGTAGAAGGAATTACAACATACTTCATAACTGGAGAGCATGACTTATCGTTTCTAAAATCAAAAGCAAAAGTCGATATTGGAACCATAATTGATAGTAGAAGAAGCGATATGATTTATCTTGGACCAAGAAGAAAAAAAGTCAACTTTATTACCAATAGGGGAACTGGACAAATATCACTATATTTAAATCATGCTAAAGGAAACGTGCCATATACCGTATCATATAAACCACAGCAAAAAATATCATCATTTCGTAATGAAGATAAAACAGATATACTAGTAACAAGTCATTTTGCAGCTTGTGATAGTTTTCTAAGAAGGGGTGTAAGAGCATATCAAGTACCGACAGTTACTGCTACTACTGATGAAATGAAAGATGCAAATACTCCTGTATATAATACAGTAGGATCATGGATAATTAATCTCTCAAAAGATAAAAAGGGTAATTTATTAAATACTAGTCAAATGTGGCTTCCGTATTATAATACTATTGAGGATGATTATAGGACTGCTAGAGCACTATATATATCTGATAGTAAGAAAATGTATATGTCACTTAAATCTTTTAAAGATGATAAAGATAAAATGTTTGCTAAGATACAAAATGGTTCTACTATTCAAGAAATATGCGAAATATTAAATATGTCAGAACTTAAGTTTGGTGGTTTAATCGAAGAATTTCTTTTAAGAGGATATGACATAAAAGTAAGGGAAATTGATGGCGAAAAAATAGTTCTAAAGAAGAAAAATAAGATGGTCAAAAAGGAGATTAAACCTGATATAAATAATTTGACAAGAATAAGACAGGTATGGCTATCTGATACTCATTTATGCAATGAGGCTCAGCAGTTAAATCTTATTAATCAGATATATAAGGAGGCTGCTGATAGAAATATTGATACCGTACTTCATTTTGGTGATATTACTGATGGAGATTATCAAAATAGACCAGACCATCGATATGAATTATTTAGACAAGGAGCTTCAAGACAAATAGAATATTTAGTAAATTATTATCCATATGTTGAGGGTATCACAACATATTTTATAACAGGAAATCATGATGATACTCATAATAAAAATGGTGGTTTGGAAATTGGACCAATAATTGAAGAAAAAAGACCTGACATGAAATTTATTGGCAAAGAAAGAGGAATATTTAGACCACAAGATAGTCCTAAAACTAGTGAGGAAATATTCCATTCTGGTGGAGGATGTGCATCTAGTTTATCATATAGACCTCAAAAATATATTGATAAGATGGAACCTGGAGAGAAACCTAATACCGTTGGAATAGGACATTTTCATCAAAGTTATTTTATGTCATATCGCAACGTTATAGCTTTATTAGTACCATGTTTGACTGCTAAAAGCCCATTTGCTATTAGACAAGGATTAGAAAATACAATGGGAGCATATTTTGTTGATATGTATGTGAATTCTAAAGGCGAAATAGAAATGTTTGAGTTTGAAGAGAAAAGGTTTACTGGCAAAGATATTAGAAAAGATGATTTTTTAAAGACTAAACAGCTTATATTAAAGAAGAATAACTAATTATTCTTTTTTTGTTTGCATTCATAACGAACAAATGTATATAAATACAAAAAATAATATTGACTAAAATATCGATGATATTATATAATTGTTTTGTAGGATAAAAGGAGTGTATTATGAGGATTGGTTTTGATAATGAAAAATATGTTAAATTACAAAGTGAAAAAATAAGAGAAAGATTTAAACTGTTTGATAAATTATATCTAGAAGTAGGAGGAAAATTATTTGATGATAGTCATGCTTCTAGAGTATTACCAGGATTTAAAAATAATGTAAAAATTAATATGTTTAAAGAGCTAAAAGATGAACTAGAAATTATCTTTTGTATTAATGCTGGTGATATCGAGAGAAATAAAATAAGGGGGGAATATGGCATTACCTATGATAATGAAATATTAAAACTTATTAATAATTCTAAAGAGATGGGGTTTAGTGTTAATAGTGTTGTTATTACGTTATATAGGAATCAAGTAAGTGCCGATAAATTTATTAATAAGTTAAATAGAAATGGTATTAAGACTTATATTCATACTTTTACAAAGGGATATCCAACGGACGTTGATACCATAGTTAGTGAAGATGGATATGGTGCTAATCCTTATATTGAAACGACTAAACCATTAATTCTGGTAAATGCTCCTGGTCCTGGTAGTGGTAAACTTGCTACTTGTCTATCGCAAATGTACCATGAGAATTTAAGGGGAGTAAATGCTGGATATGCTAAATTTGAAACTTTTCCTGTATGGGATTTGCCTCTTAAACATCCAGTTAATTTAGCATATGAAGCTGCGACAGCAGACCTTAAGGATGTCAATATGATTGATCCATTTCATTTGGAAAAGTATAATATAAAAGCAGTTAATTATAATAGAGATATTGAATTATTTCCTGTACTTAAAAGTATACTTAGTAAAGTAAGTAAGAAAGATATATATAGTTCTCCTACGGATATGGGAGTTAATGTAATAGGAAAGTGTATTACAAATAATGAAGTAGTAGAAGAAGCTGCTATTAAAGAGATAGTAAGAAGATACTACAATGAAAAAAATAATTATAAATTGGGATTATCTGATATTGATGCTTATAAAAGAATAAAATTAATAATGAATGAACTTGGAGTAGATGAGTATTACTTGGATGTAGTAAAGCCTTGTCTTGATAAAAAGAATAAGGAAGGAGTGCCAGTAGTAGCAATCAAGGTTAAAGATGAAATTATCACAGGCAAACAAACAGAACTTCTTACTCCGCCCAGTAGTGCAATTATTAATGCAATAAAATATTTGAGTGATATACCAGATGATATAAAATTACTTTCTCCGAATGTATTAGAACCAATGCTTAAATTAAAAAAAGAGATGCATAGTGGCTCAAGACTCACACTACCAGAGGTACTTACTGCTCTTAGTATTTGTTCAGTAACAAATTCTATGATTGAAAAGGCTTTGTTAAATTTAAAAAAATTAAAGGATGCTGAAGCTCATGCTACATATATAGTAGGTAATGGGGATAAGAAAACATTAAAGGGATTAAAGATTAATTTAACGTGTGAAAGTGAATATATAGAAAATGATGAATATTAAAATGAAAAAGAAATATGCAGTAATTATCATCTGCAGTATCATATTCGTAATGCTTATAAGGTTATTTGTGGTATTTGGTTTATTTTTATTATTATTTTCAAATTCAGATATTGAGGTAAATACTGATATAAATAAATATAATGATTATATGGGAAATAGTGCATATGAAGAATATAGAGATAAATGGGGTATGAATGAGGAAATATTTCCTCGTATAATTAAACATAATATGTATATTTTAGATTATAAAATGATTTATTATAATCCGTGGGATGCAGAGTATTTATCATATTTGGTGGTAGACTATAATAAAGATGATTATAATAAAGAAATAGATAGATTAAGAAATTATAATAGTACGGAATATCTTGGTTATTATGGGGCTGAGGGCTTTGACAAATATATTCTTATAGCAATGGAAGCAGATTCATATAATGGCTTTGTTTATGCTCTTACTGATGGAAAAAATAAAATAATATATGTTGAGCTTATCTTCTGTAATTATCAATATGATTTTGATTATAATGAATATATCGATAGTGATTATTTGCCAGTAGGATTTGATGCAAGTAGTAATAATAAATATCAAAAATTAATGCAAGAATAGACAAAATTACGATTTTGCTTTATAATACTAATGATTTTTGGAGGTGTTATATTATGGAAATAGATTATGAAAGATTACGAAATGATTTGCTGGACTATTATGGTACTGCTCTTCAGGTTGAACCATTTGCTCTGGCTGATATTATAAGAGTGGAGACGGCAGAAAATGATGAGTTACTTGCTATTGCTAGAAGAGAAAATTTTGATTTGAATAATTATATTATGGACAAAAAAAGTATAAAGAAAAAATAAGCAAATTTTGCTTATTTTATTTATTTACTTTTATACTTTCATAAAATAATGGTAATATTATATAATTTTTATCCTCTAGATATTCAATAGCTTTAGGTAGTATTGATATAGTGGCTCTACTATAATCATGAAATAGTATTACTTCGATATTTTCATTTATTTGACTAGTTAGATTATTCCATGCGACAGTTGTATTTGGAACATAACCTCCATCACCATCACCAGCAGTCCAATCTATCCAGCCATAGCCCATATTTCTAAGTTCATTAGTTATACTATTTTTTAAATTACCTGCGGTAGAACTTCCACCAGGAAATCTAACAATATTTGTTTTTATTCCTGTTCTTTCTTCAATTAACGCTTCTTGTTTTTTTACATCAGTTATAAATGAAGTAGTACTATTATATAGTCCTCTAAAGATAGCATGAGTATAAGTATGATTAGCTATTGTATGTCCACGATCTGCTTCCTTTTTATATGTTTCAGCACATGAATAATTTTTATTGTCATAGCAGATATCTTTATCTAATCCGATTGTAAAGAATGTTGCTTTTACTTTGTATTCATCTAAAATATCAAGTACATCGTCAGTAGAATGATATGGTCCATCATCAAATGTTATATAGGCAATTTTATAGTTTGTTTCATTATTTAATATTTTATCTTCTAATTTTCTAGCTAATTTAAAGACTTCTTTTTTTAAATTAGATATTTCTTCGTCTAGACTATTTAAATAATTTTCTTCATTTATGTATTCTTCTTTTTCTTTTAATATGTTTGCGTTTTCATCTTTTAATACTTGTATTTTAGAAGTTATATCTTTATTTTGTGATAAATTATTTTTATATTCGGAATAACAATTAATGGTAAAGTAAGATAAAATAATTATTAATAATATTAAAGTAGTAATTAGTATAATGCTTTTTCGATTTTTTCCTTTGTTTCTTTCCATATATTTACTTCCTTAACAACAGTTTCTTTTTTGCTTTTCAAACTATTGATTTTTTCCTCATAAATATTATTTTCTTCTTTAACTAAACTATTATTATCACTGATTTCTAATATTTGTTTTTGTAAATTCTCATTTTCATTTTTTAAATATCTTGTTTTAACTTCTAGAAAAATAAAGATACTAAGTGAAATGCTTAATAAAACAATAAGTGAAATAATTATAATTCTCTTCATATGTTACTCCTATATAATAAGAATAAAACAAATAGAAAAAAAATTCAATAATTATTGAAAAATTTTTGAGAAATAATGTGAAATATGATATAATACGTCATAGGAGGTTATTATGAATTTAAGTGATGTAATGGAAAAAATAAAAGATATAAAGTCAAGAAAAGAAAAATTAAAAAATGAACTTTTTGATATGGAAAGAGAAGAAGAGGATATGGTTACATTTTTAAATATATGTGCAACATTTGATGAATCATTAATTAAAATAATATCAGATTTGATGACCCAAAAAGAAAAAGAGGGATATATACCGTTTATGTATAAAAGTTATTCAAGCTTATTTACTAATTCAGCATATAGTGTCGAAAATACTTGTGTTGGAATAACTAAATATACAAATATACCAATGTTTAATAGAACTAAAAATGTTGAAGAATTATTTAAACAAGAATATGGTTATAATATGATTTGCTTAAAAACTGAATTGCTAGAAAAAGAAACGGAGGTGGCAAATCCTTATATAGGATTATATAATATATCAAAAGATTATAGTGGGAAAATATTTACTTTTGAATTCTTATTAGATGAAATTGATTCGTCAGCATTTGCTTTACCTGTTAGAATTTGTAAATCTAATTTTAATGAATGTCCCTATATTCGGGATTATATAAGATACGTATTTGATTTACAGGTACAGAGAAATGGTAAAAGACTTAATTATGAAGAAATGAAAAAATCAGTAGAAGAATTTAACAAATTAATTAATAATAAATTAAAAATAAAGAAATTAATTAATAATGATATGGATATATTGGAACAAGAAGATTAAAATACAGTAGTTATAAACAACAGTAACTATTCATATATTTTGATAGGTGAATATATGAAGAAATTATTGTTGTTTTTATTATTGTTTATTTTATTTATAGGTAAAGTAGAAGCATCTACTAATAGTGCTCATTCTTATATATTAATGGATGCTAATACTGGTAGAGTACTTCTTTCTAAAGATAAAGATTCTAAGAGATTAATAGCTAGCATTACCAAGATTATGACTGCTGTATTGGCAATTGAGTCTGGTAAATTGGATGATATAGTAGTGGTGGATTCTTCAATTAAGTCAGCATATGGTTCTGGTATATATATTGAAGAAGGGGAAGAAATAACATTAAAAGATTTATTATACGGACTAATGTTGAGGTCTGGTAATGACGCTGCCTCGATGATAGCAACATATGTAGGAGGAAGTATTGAAGAGTTTGTTAAAATTATGAATAATAAAGCTAAAGAATTGGGTATGAAGAACACTACCTTTTATAATCCTAGTGGCCTGCCTACTCCTAGCGGCAATTATTCTAGTGTTTATGATATGGCACTTCTTACTAAGTATGCTATGCAGTATGATGTATATAGGGAAATAGTTAGTACTAAGAAGTATAAAATAGCTACTAATAAGAAAACTTATATATGGAATAATAAAAACAAACTACTTAGATATGATTTTATTACTGGAGGTAAAACAGGATATACTGAGGAATCGGGAAGAACTTTAGTAAGTAGTGCAAATATTAATAATATGAATTTAATCGTAGTTACAATAAGAGACCCTGATGATTGGAATACTCATTTAGAACTTTATAATTACGCTAAAGATAATTATGATTCCTATAAGGTATTAAATAAAAACAAATTTATTTTGCCAGGAGAATCATTTTATACTAATGATACTTTATATATTAATAATGATGTATATATAATGTTAAAAAAAGAAGAGACTAAGTCTCTTACTAGTCATATTGTTTTAGATAAGAAAGATGGTATTAAAGACAATGAAAAAGTTGGAGTAATTAAAATATATTTGGATAGTAATCTAGTACATGAAGAGGATATATTTATATTAAAAAAGAATAATGAAAAAGTAAAAAGAACTATATTTTCTAAAATAAAAGAGTGGTTTAATGATTAATTATATTTGGTCATTCTTTATTATATTTGGAACTTTATATTCTATATTTAAAGGAAATATTAATTTATCTAATACTCTTTTAACGAGTGGTAGTACATCTATAGATATGATATTTAGTATAGGTAGTATTATATGTCTATGGTTAGGAGTAATGAACATTGCTATGAAAAGTGGTTTATTAGAAATATTTGCCAATAAACTATCTATTTTAATTAGGTTTCTTTTTCCTGAAATACCTAAAGGAGATATAGCTATTAGTTATATATCTTTAAATATTATTATGAATATGTTAGGACTTGGTAATGCTGCGACTCCTTTTGGGTTAAAGACTATGAAAGAATTAAAAAGGTTAAATAATGATAGTGATGAAGCATCTAGAAGTATGATTACATTTTTGGTTATTAATACGGCTTCGGTTACTATTATACCTACCACGGTTATTAGTCTTAGAGTATTAAATGGATCTAATAATCCTAATGAAATAGTTAGTGCATGTATTATTACTACTTTTTTATCAGTAGTGCTTGCTTTAATAATAGATAGATTATTCTATTTTTTATGGAGAAAAAGATATGTTTAATTATTTAGTTCCAATAATGGTTACATTTATAATAATATATGGATTATATAAAAAAGTAGATATTTTTGATACTTTTATTGATGGGGTAAAAGAGGGAATTAATACTTCTTTTAAATTATTTCCTACTATATTTGCTATGGTAATAGCAATTACTATATTGACTAGTAGTAATATATTATTAGATATAAGTAAACCTTTAAATTCTATATTTAAATTGTTATCTTTTCCTAGTGAAATACTTCCTCTTGCAATAATGAAGCCAATATCTGGATCTAGTTCTATAGTTATATTAAATGATATATTAAATAAGTATAATCCTGATTCTTATATTGGAAGAATTGCTAGTGTCATAGGAGGAAGTACTGATACTACTATTTATATTATGTCTCTTTATTTTGGTAGTATTGGTATAAAGAAAACTAAATATGCTCTTATCGTGGGATTAATTGCAGATCTTTTATGTATAGTTATAGCTATAGTTACAATTAATATTTTGTTTTAATCATATACTTTATTGTGGATAAAGAAATAGAAGACAAAATAAATATTGAGAATTATATATGGCTAATTTACATATGAATAATCTTTTTTAGTTGGGTAGCTAATAATTATGAAAAAGTTTATTATATGTATAAAGACAAAATGGCTAAAGAAAAATATTGAAAAATGATGATAGTAATATTTAGTATTTTAACAATATTATATTTATATTTTTTAAAAAATTCTATTAGAGATATAAGATAATTGAGCATTTATGATAGTGGAAAAAAGAGGAGATTAGTATATTTATCTTTCTTTGGCTCATTATTTATTGTATTAAGTGGTTTTATTTTTTTATATATTGCTTTATATGATTTTGAATTTGATGTGGAGATTGCCTTTAATTAATAATTAGATTTCATATCTAATTTTTTTCTTTATCTACTTGTTAAAACATAAAATATATGATATTATTAATTAAGAGAATGAGGTGTGATATGAAAAGTGAAGATACATTAATGTTTGATGTCAATGAAGTAAATGAAACGCTTATTAGAACAACTCTTGAAGATGCGGTAGAAGCCTTGACTGAAAGAGGATATAATCCTATTAATCAATTAGTAGGATATATTATATCAGGAGATTTAGGTTATATTTCTTCATATAAAGAAACAAGAAATAGACTATCTAAAATAGATAGATCTACTTTAGTTGAAGTAATATTAAAAGAATATTTAAAATGAGATATTTAGGAATAGATTTAGGTAGTAAAACTATTGGATTATCATTATCTGATGAAACTCTTACAATTGCTTCTTCATATAAAACAATACATTTTGATAATGAAGATTATATTAGTACTATTAGTGAAATAATGGATATAGTAAAAGAGTTTAATATTGAGAAGATAGTAATGGGATTACCTAAGAATATGAATAATACTCTAGGAGAGAGAGCGTTAATTACTTTAGAATATAAAAAACAATTGGAAAAAGCTCTTGATATAGAGGTTATTATGATGGATGAAAGACTTACTTCAGTCATATCAAATAGTATCTTAATAGAAGCAGACTTGTCTCGAAAAAAAAGAAAGAAAAAGGTAGATGCAGTAGCTGCTCAGATAATATTGCAAAGCTATCTAGATAAGGAGAAAAATAATGGAAGAGAATAGATTTAAAATAATAGATAAAAAAGGAAATGAAGTTGAATTTGAAGTATTATTTACTTTTGAATCTGATGAAACAAAGAAAAATTATATGGTATATACAGACAATACTAAAGATAAAGACGGGAATACGAAAGTATATGCATCAGTATTTGTACCAGAAAAAGAACCTTTAGAACTTTTACCAGTTGAAACAGAAAGAGAGTGGAAGGTCATTGAAACAATTCTTGAATCTATCGGGGAAGAAAGCAAGAAAGAAAAAGAAGAGAATAAATAAAAAAAATGGTAGGGTAGAAGAGAAAAAGAGGTTTAAAAAAGTATTATTAGCGTTAATTGTAATGGGATTTTTTTGTGTGCTATCAATAGTATTTTATTATTTTATTAATATGAGAAAAGTATCAAATGATAGTACATTAAAAGATATTACTATTCAAGAAGGTTATATAAGTGATATAGCTAAGACGCTTAAAAAAAATAATTTGATAAGAAATATTACGGTATTTAAGATTTATGTAAGATTAAGTGGTAAGACTAATCTAAAAGCCGGTAATTATCAGTTTTCTGAAAATATGGGAACTAAAAAAATAATAGATATTTTAAGTAAAGGTTCTAAGATAAATCCTAATGAAATATCTATTACATTTAAAGAAGGAATAAATGTAAGACAGTTTGCTTTAATGATAAGTGAAAAGACTAATAATAGTTATGAAGATGTATTAAATGTTATTTCTGATAATAATTATATAGATAGTTTAATTAATGAGTATTGGTTTTTAACTAATGATATAAAAAATAAAGATATTTATTATCCGTTAGAGGGATATTTATATCCTGATACATATTTATTTGTGAATAAAGATGTTAGTGTAGAGGATATAATAGAAAAATTATTAAAAGAGACAGATAATAAGTTATCAAAATATAAAAGTGATATTGAATTAAGTAAATATAGTATTCATGAAATTATTACACTTGCATCTATTGTGGAATTAGAAGTGGCTAATCCAGAAGATAGAAAGAGTGTAGCAGGAGTATTTTTAAATAGATTAAATTCTAAATATTATCCTACTTTAGGAAGTGATGCTTCTTCTTATTATGGTGCTAAAGTAGATGATTGGAAAAATAATCCTTTAACATATAAAGAATTAAATGATTGCAGTAATAAGTTTAATACAAGGTGTTCTATTAATGTTGGGATACCTGTAGGACCGATATGCAATCCTTCAATTGAATCAATTGAGGCGGTACTTAATCCAGTTGAACATAATTATTATTATTTTGTAAATGATTGCGCTGGAGAACTATATTTAAGTGAAAATGATAATGTACATGCTAATACTATTAATAAATTAAAAAGAGAAGGTAAATGGTGCGCTTAAAAAGTTTATATATTTGTATATAGACTTTTTTTATTTATAAGGAAAGTGCTCTTATAAAATTGACTATTTTGCGAACAAATGTCCATAATATCATTTGCTCTTATAAAGTAATTTGATATAGTCATATTGTAAGTATGATGGTGTGATGGTTATGTATAAAGCTATCTAATGCAAGAAAATACTATCTACATAAAATAACTAAAGAGATAACTGATAACTATGATGTTATAAGTGGAAGTATTAAATATTAAAAGTATGATAATGAAGAAAGAAGCATTAAAAGCGATTACAGATGCATTATTTAGTGAAATACTTAGACAATTAAATTATAAATTCAAATTAAAAGGTAAATATTTTTATAGATGGATTGACAAGATAAAAAAATTATACTACAATTAAAAGGACATTTGCGAAGTTAAACTTAAATCATCTAAGATGAAGCTACATTAATTGTAGTTTTTTGTCGTGTAAGGAGGTATGAGTTAGATGAAGATTGAAAGAGAAGAATTTGAAAGAGAAAAGAATTATCTTAATAAGACAGTAAGTCTTATTAGGAAAAAGATTTCATCTTTAGGGCAGCAACTTTATGACAATGATGAAAAAGTGCTTGAATTCAAGAAGTTTATTTGGGATACACATGCTGAGATGGATCCAAATGAAATGCGTAGTATGATGGCGGAATCTGATTTGCAGGTATCAATTATGCAATCGAAAGGTAATTATCTTCAAAAATTATTTAGGGTACAAAATAAGCCATATTTTGGTATGATTAGATTTAAAGAAGATAATGAGGAGTCTGATATATATATTGGTATTACTCATGTTGAAGATAATTTAGAATATTATGTTCATGACTGGCGTAGTCCAATATGCAGTATGTTTTATGACTATGAGACTGGACCTGCTTCTTATGATGCTCCTGGTGGTAGAATAAATGGAGAAATAACTAAAAAGAGACAATATATTATTGAATATGGAGAACTTAAAAACATTTTTGATAATGATTTAAATATAAGTGATAGCCTTCTTCAAGAAGTGTTAGCAGAAGAATCTACCGATAAAATGAAAAATATTGTTAATACTATTCAAGAAGAGCAAAATAAAGTAATAAGAAATACTGAAGATAAAAATTTAATAGTAGAAGGAATAGCGGGTTCTGGAAAAACAAGTGTAGCGCTTCATAGAATAGCTTTTCTACTATATAGAATACCTAATTTAAATTCGAATAATGTTGTAGTCTTTACTCCTAATAAAGTGTTTTCTGAATATATATCTAGTGTCCTTCCTGAATTAGGAGAAGATAATACTTATAGTATGACTTTTTATGATTTATTATGTCAAAATATAAATGAGTATAAAAATATAGAAAACTTTACTGATTTTATCTCTAGATATTATAAAAAAAACATATCAAATTTTGATTTAATTAAATATAAACAATCTGATGAAATAATTAATGATATAGATAATTATGTGAAAGAAATATTAAATAGTATTAAGTTTTTTAAGAATTTAGAATTTGATGATTTTGTAGAGGTATCTATTGATGAATTAAATAATATGTTAGTACATAAATATGATAGATATCCATTATTTGAAAGAGTAAGTGAAATGGCTAAGAAAATAGCGGAGAATAATTATAATGGCAATATGAAAAAGGCTAAAAGTATTGAGAAAATATTAAAAGAGAATTTAAATATTAAATTAGACTTAAAAGATATTTTTAATAATTTCTTTATTAGTAAATATTCTAAATATACAGATAATATTAAGGATAATATGCTATATTATGAAGATGCTTGTTTATTTCTTTATTTAAAGAGTTTATTAGTAGGATTCAATACTAACCATATTATTAAAGAAGTGGTAATAGATGAGGCGCAAGATTATAATAAACTTCAATATTTTATAATAAAAAGGACATTTAAGACTGCTAATTATACAATACTAGGAGATACTAATCAAACTATTAATCCATATTATAAATATGATAGTTTAGAAGAACTTTCTAGTATATTTGATAGTTCTAAATATATAACTCTTACCAAAACATATCGTTCTACTTATAAAATTATAGAATATACAAATAAAATATTGGGCCTTACTCATAGTACTGCGATTAGAAATCAAAAAGCTAGTGATATATTGTTTAGAAAGGGTTGCAATAAAGAAGATTTTATAAATGATATAACTAATTTGAAAAGTATATCTAAAAGCATAGCTATTATTACTAAGAATGATGAAGAAGCAGAAAGAATATATAACATGTTAAAAGATAATATTGATATTATGCTGATAGATGGTTATAGTCACATTAAGAGAGATTTAGTAGTGGTACCATCTTATGTGGCTAAAGGGTTAGAATTTGATTCAGTAATAGTATATAATGATGAGAATAATGCGTATAAAGAAAATGAGAAATATTTGTTCTATGTAGCTTGTACAAGAGCACAACATAATTTAATAATTTACAATGGAGAAGAGTAATCTTCTTTTTCTTTAGCCCCTTATAAATAAAGGGATTATAAGTTTTAGTTTGACATTATATTTCATTTGTGATACGATAGTGAACGTCCGCTAAAAAGAGGTGTGAAGTGAAAAAACATAAAATGGAGATTGCAGCGTTGATCCTTTTACTAGGAGTTTTGTGTTATGCATTCTATGATAGCAATATTAGGGGTTATGAAGAAGATATTGATTTAAGTAGTGATTTATTAACTATGGCTGAAATTAAAGATAAAAGTGAGTTTACTATAGAGTTATTATCATTGCCAATACCCGAAGAGAATAAACAATTGATGACTTTGAAAGAACTAGAAGAAGCAAAAAAAGAAGTAGAAGTTGAAGAAGAAGTAGCAGAAACTACTGAGGAGGAAACTATATCTGATGATACTACATTGACAGAGGCGGAAGTAACTAATGAGGAACCAGTAGTAGAAACTTATAGTTATCAGCCCACTTATAGTTATATTCCAGAATATAATGAGGATTTAGCAACCCAAATAGTAAATTATGCTCTTCAATTTGTTGGAGGACCATATGTATATGGAGGTAATTCACTAACAAATGGTACAGACTGCTCTGGTTTTACTAAATTGGTATTTGCTAATTTTGGTATTGAACTAGAAAGAAGTGCTCCATCTCAAATATATAATGGAGTAAGTGTAGGATTATCTAATATAAAACCTGGAGACATTGTTTTATCTGGCTATAATGGAAGTATATGTCATTCATCATTATATATCGGTAATGGACAATTGGTGCATGCTTTAAATTCAAGTGTTGGTATTGTAGTTACTGACCTATATATTATGCCAATTATTGATGTTAGACGTGTAATTTGACAAAAAGAATGATTTCTGCTATAATAGGAATCGTCTTTTTTTGAAAAAGGCGGAAAGAAGTGAAATGTAATGAAACCGAAAACTCTAATTGGGGTTATGGCTTCTGTATTAACTTTAGGATTAATCTTTGGTGCTGTTTATTATAATAAGGTGGTTAATAAAGAGATAATTGTATATGTACCGCCATTATTTGAAGCATCAGAAAATAATATAATTGAAGAGACAGCGGAAGAAGTTCCTGACAGAATAGAGGTATTTGATGGTCTTACTATTGAGGAACTTACTGATAAATTAAATAGAATACTTTCTTCAGATTTGACAAACATGGGATATGCTTATGCTAACTATTCTATAGAACTTGGAGTAGATCCATATCTAGCAGTGGCTATTTCAATGCATGAAACTGGCTGTAAATGGAATTGTTCATACTTAGCTAAAGTATGTAATAATATTGGTGGTCAAAAAGGATCAGGATGTGGTCAGTATGCTGCATTTGATACTCTTGAAGATGGTATTTATGCTTTTATAGCTAATATTAAAAGAAATTATGTTGATTATGGTTTATTAAATGCTGAACAAATGAATCACAAATATGCTGAAGACCCAACATGGGCTTCTAAAGTTAATAAATATGTTGAACAAATAAAAAATAGTTAATTAAGAGGAATTTTCCTCTTTTTTCTTTACCTTAATCTTTTTTTATATTATAATTAAAATAGGTGTAAGATGCGAAGTAAAAATAAAGTAATAATAATTAGTTTATCAGTTTTAGGATTAATAATTATAGGATGTGTATATTATTTTTTCTTTAGAGAGAAAGCGATAATTCATAATGTAGAACTCTCTTTAAATGGTGAAGATACTATTACTATTGAAGTTGGAACTGAATATAAAGATGCTGGTGCTACTTTAGTAATAGATACTGTAGATAAAACTAGTGATATAAAGATAGATAATAGTAAACTAGATACTAATGTACTGGGAAAGTATCAAATAAGATATTATATAGTATTAGATAAAAAAGAGTATTCGATAAATAGAACTATTCTTGTGGTGGATACTACTAATCCCGAAATAAAATTAAATGGAAATAGTAAAATAATTATCTTAAAAAATGAAGCATATAATGAACCAGGATATAGTGCAATAGATAATTACGATGGAGATATTAGTGATAAAGTAGAAGTTGTTTCTGATTTAAATACTAATAAAGTTGGAGAATATACTATTACCTATAATATTGCTGATACTAGTAATAATACTTTCAGTATAGAAAGAATAATTAAAGTTACTGAGCCTAAGAAAGTGGTAATAGTATCTAATACTGAAGAAAAAGAAACTAAAGTTGAGGTGAAACCTATTATTAATAATGTGAATTCAGTGATAAAGAATAGGTTTACTTCTAATGGATTTTATATTGAAGGATATAAAAGTGGGGAAAATACTTATAAATTAATTTTATCTGGAGATGAAGAATATAGTTTTGATTTAACTAGTATTGGTAATAATAAATATACTGGCAATATTGATTTAACTAATGTTAATAATGGTACTTATAAGTTGTATATTGATAATGGGGAGAGAGAATTATTAATAAACAAAATGCCTTTTATTGATAAAATAAAAAGAGCTAAAGTAGGAAATAGATTAGTAACTTTTAATTATGAAAATGATGAAGAAAGTTTCAATATTGATGATTTTAATTATAATTATGATGTTTTAATAGATCCTGGTCATGGTGGTAATGATCCGGGAGCTAGTAATGAATATATTGATGAAAAGGAAATGAATTTAAAAGTATCGATGTATGAAAAATGTAGATATGAATCTCATGGATATAAGGTGTATATGACTAGAACAACGGATACTTATGGTTCTGGTATGGGAGACTCATCACTATCTAGACTACACAAAAGAGCATATGAAATAGGATATCAAGGAGTAGTATCAAAGGTAGTATATAGTAATCATCATAATGCTATTAATAATAAATCATTTAATGGTTATGAAATATTAGTACCACTTTCTCTTACTAGTGGTGAATTATCT
Source organism: uncultured Caryophanales bacterium (assembly GCA_947164795.1). GTDB lineage: Bacteria > Bacillota_I > Bacilli_A > RF39 > UBA660 > CAG-302. The sequence continues at coordinate 18,014 of CAMUXV010000014.1, forward strand.
AATGAACTTAATATTATGAATAAATTTAATAGTATATATCCTAATTTAGATGATCATCTGAGATTTTATGGAAGAGACTATGATACTGAGAAGAAATATAATATGGCTGTAGGTAATACTTATTCATTTAAAGATAATTATGCAATTAATAGAATACCACTTAATCTATTTAATGTTAAAGCAGTTATATATGAAGGTTCTTATCTTACTAATATAGATGATTATAATTGGTATTGGAATAATGGTGGGTGGATAAAAGTAAGTGAAGCAAAAATAGAGGCATATATTAATTATCTAGGAGGTACTTATAATAGTGATAATACTAGCTGCTTAAATTTCTAAAAAATATTGAAAATATGTATAATTATGATATAATATGTAGCTAGGAAGAAGGAACAGTTATGCATGAAGAATTAGATGAGTTTAACAATTTAAAAAGCCAAATGACAATTGAATTTAAGGAATCATATAATAGACTTTTAAAAACAATAAAAAAATATAAATTTAGAGAAAATAGTAGTAAAGGATTTGCAGTTAAGCAAAATAGAAATAGTATGTTAATACTATCAGATTTACAAATACTTAATAGATTATTAGATAGTACATTACAATATATTGATACTTTTATAATTCAAAGTGATTCTAATGAGGGCTTAAATAAAAAAATATATTATCTTTTAAACCAATATATTAATGGTATGAATTCAACGGGCACACTATTAAATGATGCAATGTATGAATACTATGATGATAGCCAAAGTATATTCAAGAAAAATAGTGGTGCGAGAGTTAGAGATTGGAAAAAAGAAAGAAATGGTGCATTGTCTTATATATTACGTGTTTCTATAGGTTTATTAGATATTAAAAATTCTTTAAGATTATATATTAATGACTATGATAATATATTTATTGATGAATATCAAGAATTTATAGAATATTTAACTAGTAGACCAAATTATTATAGTTATTTTACAGTAGATGAACAACTTGAAGAAACGAAAAACAATAAAGAAAGAAAAAGAAAATTAAAATCAAAACAGTAAAATTAATGTCTTTACCTATAGCAATTTATAAAAAAATATGCTATTATATTAGTGAAAGAAAGGGAATAATATGGAAGAAATTATTAAACTAACAGAAGAAAAAATGATGTTAACAATTGATTCATTGGAAAGTAAATTTACTAATGTAAGGGCTGGCAGAGCTAATCCTAATATGTTAGATGGTGTTATGGTAGAATACTATGGTACTCCAACCCCTTTAAAAAGTTTAGCTAATATTTCAGTTCCTGAAGCTAGACAATTATCTATTAAACCATTTGATAAATCATGTTTGGGAGCAATAGAGAAAGCAATATTTGAAGCTAATCTAGGAGTCACTCCTAATAATAATGGAGAAGTTGTATTTATTGTAATACCTCCGCTTACTGAGGATAGAAGACGTGAACTTGTGAAACAAGTTAAATCACTTGCTGAAGAAGCTAAGATTGCTCTTAGAAATATTAGGCAAGATGCTAATAAAGATATCGAAAATCTTAAATTACCTGAAGATGAAGAAAAAAGAGGACAGGAAAGAGTTCAAGAACTTATCAATGAGTATAATAAGATAGTTGATGAAAAATTAAAAGATAAAGAAAAAGATTTAATGACTTTATAAGACAATGATAAGGAAGTAGTAATATTAGAGATGTTTTAAAGAGAGTTAGTGATGGTGGAATACTAATAAAATATCTAATATGAATTCACCCTTTAGTTTTATCGGATAGCTTACGTTACAAGTGTGAGTGTATAACTTATGTTATAAAGAAAGGTGGTACCGCGGATAAATATTCGTCCTTTTATGGTGCGCCTTTTTTCTTTTTGGGAGGATTATGGAATATTTACTTAGATATGTATCTATGGATACTTATAATAGAATATTAAAGGAAAGTAATGATTATATATTAGGATTACTTGAGGATAATTATATTGATGTTAATTTAAATATAAAGTATTTAATTAAATATGGAGTATCTAATATGGATAGAGTAATTCCTAGTATTATAAATGATTTGTTATTAAGTAATAAAGAATTTGAAAAGAAAATAGAAGATTATGAAAAGCATTTAACTAAAGAAGAGGTAATAATGTTAATAGAAAATATATAAAGGAGAAGGTTATGAATAAAGAAGAAATAATTAAATTGATTGAAGAAAAAGTAAAGCTTATTAACTCATTAGAAGAATTAAATAATTTAAAAGTAGAATTTCTTGGTAAGAAAGGAATAATTACTGAGTTTCAAGGTATGATTAAAGATATCGCAAATGAAGAGAAAAAAGAATTTGGTATGAAAGTTAATGAAGTTAGAACTTTATTTAATACTAAGTATGAAGATATTAGAAATAGGTTAGAAACTGAATTAATTAATAAAAAATTAGAGGATGAAGCAATAGATGTAACTCTTCCTAGTACTAAGGTTAATATTGGAAGTGCTAATATCTTAGAAAAATTAATTGAGGAAATAGAAGAAGTATTTATGTCGATGGGTTATGATGTTGTAGATGGGCCTGAAATAGAAGAAGATAAATATAATTTTGAAATGCTTAATATTCCTAAAGGTCATCCTGCGAGAGATGCACAAGATACCTTTTATATTGAAGGGGAAGAAATATTACTTAGAAGTCAAACTTCTCCTGTTCAAGTTAGAACAATGTTAGAAGGTAAAGGAGAAACACCTGTTAGAATGATATGTCCTGGTAAGACTTATCGAAGAGATGATGATGATGCAACTCATTCTCATCAGTTTATGCAAATAGAAGGATTATTAGTAGATAAAAGTATTTCTTTATCAGACTTAAAAGGAACGATGGAACTAGTATTTAAAAGATTATTTGGTAAAGATGTAAAGGTTCGTTTTAGACCAAGTTATTATCAGTTTACAGAGCCTAGTGTCGAAGTAGATATTAGTTGTAGTACTTGCAAAGGTAAAGGATGTAATATTTGTAAGAATACGGGATGGTTAACTATTGCCGGAGCAGGTATGGTTCATCCTAATGTTCTTAGAATGGGTGGTTATGATCCTGATGTATGGAGTGGTTTTGCTTTCGGCTTTGGAGCAGAGCGTCTTGCAATGCTGAAATATAATATTGATGATATAAGAGTATTTTATAATACGGATTTAAGAGTACTAAGAGATTTTGATAGGGAGGATGAAGAATAATGATAAGTTTAAATTGGGTTAGTGACTATATTGATATTAAAGATCAAAATCCAAAAGAATTAGCTACAAAAATAACTAAAGCTGGCATCAATGTTGAAAAAGTAATTACTCATCATATTGATAATTTAGTTATTGGTAAAGTAATAGAATGTTGTTCTCATCCTGATTCAGATCATTTAAATGTTTGTAAGGTGGATATCGGAAATGAAGTATTACAAATAGTATGTGGTGCTTCTAATGTTAGGAAAGGTATTAAAGTAATTGTAGCTAAAGTTGGTGCAGTCTTACCTGGAAACTTTGAAATAAAGAAAAGTAAAATAAGAGGAATAGAATCATGTGGTATGATATGCGCTCTCTTTGAACTTGGATTAGAAGAAAAAACGGAAGAAAATTATAATAGGGGAATTGAAGAATTAAATGAAGATGCTCCTGTTGGAGAAGATCCACTTAATTACTTAGGACTTGATGATACGTTATATGAACTTGATATTCATAAACATCGAAATAATGACTGCTACTACCATATTGGTTTTGCCTATGAAATCGCAGCTATTCTAAATAGAAAAGTAACTTTACCTGATACTAATTTTAAAGTAGTTAAAGAAAATATTAAAGATAGTTTTAAATTAGAGGTTAATACTGATAAATGTACTTACTATATGGCTAGAGAAGTAAGAAATGTAAAAGTAGGAGAAAGCCCTGAATTTATAAAGAAAAGATTAATTAGTGCTGGTATGAGACCTATTAATAATGTGGTAGATATATCTAACTATGTAATGTTAGAATTTGGTCAACCACTTCATTTCTTTGACAAAGATAAATTAGGGAATAATATAGTAGTAAGAGATGCTAAAGATAATGAAAAAGTAATTACTTTAGATGGTAAGGAGAGAATACTATCTAGTGATGATATAGTTATTACTGATGGTGAAAAGCCAGTATGTATTGCAGGAGTTATGGGAGGAGAAAATACAGAGGTAGATATAAATACGAAAAATATTTTAATTGAAGCCGCTATCTTTGACCCGGTAAGTATTAGATATACATCTAGAAAACTAGGTTTATCATCAGAAGCTTCTATTAGATATGGCAAAGGATTAAGTTATGAGTATACTGAACTTGCTAGTAAGAGAGCATGTTACTTATTAGAAAAATATGCAGGAGCAGAAGTGCTAGCAGGCTATATCTTAATAGATAATGAAAATCATGAAGAAAAGAAATTATCATTCTATCCTGAAGAAGTAGATAAATTACTTGGTATTACTATATCGGAAGAAGATATGAAATTAGAATTAGAAAGATTAGATTTTCCATATACTGTAGATAATCATAAATTTAATGTAACTATTCCAAGAAGAAGATTAGATATTGATCCTAATGTTAATGATATAGCAGAGGAAATAGGTAGATTATATGGTTATGATAATTTAGAAGGAACTCTTCCTAAAGTAGAAATGAGAAGAGGAATATATAAAGGAGATGTTAAATATCGTAAGATTATTTCTAAGAGACTTAGAAGTTTATCACTTAATGAAGTTAAAACATATACTTTAGTTAGTCCAGATATGGCTAAGATGTTTGATTATGAAAATAAGAAAAAGGTAATATTACCTAATCCCATGAGTACGGATAAAAGTATTGTTAGAACTACCTTAATACCATCTCTTATGAATGTATATGAATACAATAAATATCGTAATGTAAAGAATATATTGATATATGAAATAGCTAAAACATATGATAAAGATTATAATGAAACTACTAAGGTAAGTGGACTATTAAGTGGAGAATATACTTCTAATCCATGGAGAGAAAATATTACAATAGATTTTTACTTAGTAAAGGGAATAATTGAAAACATTCTTGATTATATGGGATATAAAAATAGGTATTCTTTTGTTAAAGGTAATGTTATTGATTTGCACCCTGGAGTACAAGCTAATATTATCTTAGATGGAAAGAGTATTGGTATAATAGGTAAAATTCATCCTAATATTATTAAAGATGATATCTATGCATTTGAATTTGATCTAAATAGTTTAATAGGTAAAAGTAGTAAACTTAAATATAAAGAAGCATATAAGTATCCAAGCATAAGTAAAGATATGGCCTTTATAATAGATAAGAATATTGAAGCAGGAGATATAATTAAAACTATTAAGAAAGTCTCTGGCAATATTTTAAAAGAAGTAAATGTTTTTGATATTTATATGGGTAACAATATAGGTATCAATAAAAAGAGTATAGCATTTAATTTATTATATAATGGTGATACTAGAACACTAACTGATGAAGAAGTAATGGAACAATTTAATAAAACAATTCAAGAAGTAGAAAATAAATATAATGCTACTTTAAGAAATAATTAAGATTCTCTATTGAGAGTCTTTTTTTGTTTATCTTTTTTGCTTACTTTACATAAAATTTGACATACAAGTGTATCAAAATGAAGAT
>CAMUXV010000015.1 GCA_947164795.1 uncultured Caryophanales bacterium
AAGAAGGTCGTGCTGAAGGTCGTGCTGAAGGAAGAAAAGAAGGAAGAGAAGAAGGAAGAGAAGAAGGAAGAAAAGAAGGTAGAAAAGAAGGAAGAGAAGAAGGAAGAGAATCTAAAACTATTGAAATGATACAGAATATGCTTAATAAAAAAATAGAATATAATACTATTTCTGAAATATCAGGTAAAACAATTGAAGAAATAAAAGAAATAGAAAAGTCTATGAATTAATTGTTAATCTATTTTTTTCTTAACGTGATATATATGATGGATAGTTACTATTACTATGTTAAGAATTGATGATATAATTAAACTCCATAATCCTATCTTTAATAAACTAAATATTATTAGGGATAGGATTTTTATTATCCCTCCATACAGTGTTCCCTTCATTGCTTCTTTAGATAATCCAATTCCAGTTAGAGTACTTGTAAGTGGAGCTTGGATATAATGAAGGAGAAAGAAGATAGAAGTTATTCTGATGTAATTGATACCGAGATTTGTGTTATATACTAATTTTAATAGCTTATCTGGTACTAGTATAAAGAGCAAAGTACAAGGAATACCTATGAGTAGAGAAAATGTAATTGCTTGTTTTAATTTTTTTTTAGCATATATTTTATTATTATTACTATAACTATTTGATATTACTGGAAGTATTGCAGATGATATAGCTAATGTAAAAAAAGATGGAAGTAGTAATAAAGGATAGACATAACCATTAATTATTCCATACTCTAGTGTTATATAATCTGTAGTATAACCTGTATATTTTAGTATGTTAGTAAGAATTATTGGCTCTAAAAAATAGGTAATAGAACCAATCAATCTAGATGTGGTAGTGGGAATACTAATACCAAATATTTCTTTTAATAATGAATTATCTTTTTTTAAATCATCTTTTTTTATTTTTTCTTTAGGTAAAAATAAAGTAAGTACTATTATAGATACTCCTTCACTTATAATATTAATTAGTACTACGGTTGTTACGGCTTTTACTATTCCAAATTTAGTCATATATGATACAACAAATATAGTTAGTATTAGTCTAGTTAATTGTTCTATTATATTAGATAAGGTACAAGGCAAAACATTTTCTTTACCAAAAAAATATCCTTTGATAATAGATGATATGGCAATAAAAGGGAGAGTAGTACCAATAGCTATTAATGGGTAGTAGGTATTAGAATTATGAAGTAGATTTTTAGATAGATATGGAGATATTATAATAATTATAAATATTAAAAATAAATTATAAACTAGAATTAAATAAGTAGTGGGTATTATTATTTTCTTACTACTTTTTTTCTTTTCGGATACTAATTTAGTAATAGCTATTGGTACTCCTAGATTACATAGAGTTATAAATAAATTAAAGGTAGGTAGTACTAACATATAAAGACTTATTCCATCAGTACCAATACTTCTTGTTAGGGCTATTTTTATTATCATACCGAGTATTTTGGTAATAAATCCTCCGATTATTAAGATAATAGTGGATTTTATAAATTTATTATTTTTCATAATAAAATATATGTATCTTATTAATTAAAAAGTATAAAAAATAAATATATATAAATACTATAAGTGGTGAGTAATATGAATAAAAATAGATATAAGGAAATTGTAGATAAGAACACTCCTAAAGAGAATTGCTTTATAAATGGACTAGTTGCTTTTTTAGTTGGAGGATCTTTAGGGGCACTTGGAGAACTTCTTCTTAGATGTTATATGATGTGGCTTAATTTACCTAGAAAAGAATCGGGAGTATTAGTTACTTTGACGTTTGTAGCTATAGCATCTATTCTTACTGCGTTAGGTATATTTGATGTTTTAGTAAGCAAAGTAAAAGCCGCTCTTATTATTCCTATTACTGGATTTGCTCATTCAATGACAAGTGCAGCATTAGAATATAAACATGAAGGATTAGTACTAGGAATAGGGGCTAATATCTTTAAATTAGCTGGCACAGTTATTTTATATGGAGTAGTATCAGTATATATATTTGGTCTTATTAGACTTTTAGTGATGGGAGGATAAAATGACTACTAAATATAATAATGTATATATAATGGATACTTATACAGTATGTGGCCCTTATGAGAATGATGGACCATTATCTAAATATTTTGATAAGAGGCATGAAAAAGAATTATACTTTGGAGAAAAAACTTGGGAAAAAGCTGAGGTTCATCTACTTAAAGAAGCAAATAGTAATATTTTAAAAAAAAATAAAATAAAAGAAGAAGATATAGATTTACTTATATCAGGAGATTTGCAAAATCAGATAGCAGCATCAGATTATATGGCAAGAGACTTTAATATTTCATTTATGGGAATATTTGAAGCTTGTTCAACGATAGGGGAAGGAATAATACTAGGTAGTACTTTCATAGAAGGAAAATTTGCTAAAAAGATACTAGTTAGTACTTCTAGTCATAATATGTCTGCGGAAAAACAATTTAGAAATCCTACAGAGTATGGAGCACCAAAAAAGAAGACTGCTACTTTTACTGCAACTGGTGGTGTAAGCATCTTACTTAGTAATAAAAAGAATAAAGTAAAAGTAGAAAGTACAACAATAGGTAAAGCAATTGATATGGGAATTACAGATGTTAATCATATGGGAGCAGTTATGGCTCCTGCCGCAGGAGAAGTCATATTTAATCATTTAAAAGATACTAAGAGAGATCCATCTTATTATGACTTAATATTAACTGGAGACTTAGGAATATATGGTAAAAGTATATTAAAAGAATATATGAAGACTAATTATAATATTGAACTAGGTAGTAATTATAATGACTGTGGTACTCTTCTTTATGATTTAGATAAACAACCAGTATTTGCAGGAGCATCAGGTCCGGTATGTTCTGCTTTAGTAGGATTTGGTTATATCTATAAAGAAATGTTAAAAGGTAAATATAAGAAAGTATTATTAGTACCTACTGGTGCTATCTTTTCTCCAACATTTACTTTCCAAAAGGAATCAATACCTAGTATAGCAAATGCTATTAGTTTGGAGGTAATAGAATAATGACTTATGTATATGCATTTCTATTCTGTGGTTTTGTCTGTTTAATAGCTCAAATAATACTAGATAATACGAAGCTTACTCCTGGTCATATAACTTCTTTATTTGTAGTAATAGGAGCAGCCTTAGATGTCTTTGGCATCTATGATAAATTTGTTCTATATGCAGGAGCAGGAGCCCTTCTTCCAATTACTTCTTTTGGACATCTATTAATACATGGTGCTATGGATATGGCTCATGATATTGGACCACTAGGACTTGCTTTTGGTATCTTTAATTTAACTAGTGCAGGTATTTCTATTGCTTTAGTACTATCATTTATCTTGGCAATAATATTTAAACCAAAACACTAAAAAACAAGTATAAACTACTTGTTTTATTTTAATATTTAGTTTATAATTTATATAGTAGGTGTCTAATATATGGAAAAGAAAAAGTTTAATAAAAAAACACTATTTATAATATTAGGTGTGTTATTACTTGGAGTTCTAACAGTACTAGGAACTTATGCTTATTTTGCATGGTCTAGTACAGGTGATGATAAAGATGCCACGATTGCAGTGTCTTCAGTTAATGGATTAGGACAGTGCAATAAAGCTACTGATAATCAAAAAATATTATGGCCTGTATCTAGTAGAAATAATGGTAGGATTGTAACAGTAAATGCTAAACAAACACTATCTGAATATGCTTATATAATATGGACATTAACAATAGATAGTATTAATACTCAGGAGACAGAAACAGCTGGATTAAAACATCAATCATTTAAATATGAACTAGTTAATACCACTACTGGTGTATCTTATGGAAGTGGTAATTTTGAAAATTTAGATGTCGGTGATACAATTACATTTGAAGATGATGAACTTTTAGATTATAATACTGATTATACTTTTACATTATACTTATGGATAGATGGTACAATAGGTAGAAATCCAATGGATATGACTAATCAAACTTATCAATTTAGTTTAGCATGTGATATTGTTGGGGCATCAGAAATTAATAATTTAAGTGTAATTGATAGAGCTCTAATAACTGGTACAAATAAGCAATATTTTTTAGACGAAAGTCTACTAAAAAATACAATTGAAAGTTTTGATATTACAACGGATAGTATCCCTACTGGAGTAACTCCTATTGATATATCTAAAGATCATAATGGCAAAGTGCTTTTATGGTATCAAGATAGTGATGGTAACGGATTAAATGAAGTGCATATTAAGTCAGAAACTGTTTCCGTATTTATTCCAGGAATAACACTTGCTTACATGTTTGCTGATTTAACAAACGCTACATCAATAGATTTAACCAATATGAATGCAACTTATATAACTAATATAGATGGGATGTTTTCAGGATGCAGTAATTTAGTAACATTAAATTTTGATAAATTTAATTTTGGACGAGTTGAGTCTTATAATAATATCTTTGATTCGGTCCCTGTTTCTGTTGATATGACTGTAAATGACTGTGCACATCTTCTTGATTTTGAACGAAAAATTGGTTATGACTATAGTAATTTACATACCTCTGATAATATAAAATCTTGCTATAAAGAGACCAAAACAAGTGATACATATATTTTGGATGGAACTATTAAATTTGATGGCACTAATTATATAGATACTGGTATTAACTTGTTTTCACTAGAAAATATTAACAAAGATTTTGAAATATCATTAACTATTCAAAAATATATAACGAATAATATTTCTCAATCAACTGTTGTAAATCTAAAGGATGAAAGTCAGACTAATTCTTGGCCAGGAGCTGTATACAGAAAGAAGAATAACACTACTACTTTTGAATTCACAGCAAGATGGCCTGGTCAGACTACTGTCAATATTGATGATACTTCTGTTTTTCCAAAGACTATAGGATTTGCTAGAAGAAACGGAGTTCTTTACTACTTCTTTAATGATTCCGGAGAACTAAAATTGATAAATACTCCATCAGCATCATTGACTAAGACATTTACTTCTAATTTAACATTTGGGGCATCAACAAATAATGGAACACCATTTAGATTCTTTACCGGTATAGTATCTAATATAAATGTACATCTTTATTAAATTGTAAAATAGAATGTATTAATTTGGATATATTAGTTTTGATAGAATAATTGTGGTATCTGATATGAGATAGATTTTAAAAAAAATAAATAAAAATGACAAAAAGCTATACACTACTGTTATTGTTTCTAAAAGCATGTGAAATAGGATAATAAATAAAGTTTAAGCAAAAGGAAATTATTTATTATGTTAACTATAGAACTATAGCATTAAATAAAACAAGCACAAATTGCTTGTTTTATTTTGCATTTTAGTTTATAATTTATATAGTAGGTGACTTACAAATGGAAAAGAAAAAGTTTAATAAAAAAACACTATTTATAATATTAGGTGTGTTATTACTTGGAGTTCTAACAGTACTAGGAACTTATGCTTATTTTGCATGGTCTAGTACAGGTGATGCTAAAGATGCCACGATTGCAGTGTCTTCAGTTAATGGATTAGGACAGTGTAATAAAGCTACTGATAATCAAAAAATATTATGGCCAGTATCAAGTAGAGATAAGGGTAGAATAGTTAATATTAATGCTAAACAAACATTATCAGAGTATGCATATATTACTTGGACATTAACGATAAATAGTATTAATACTCAAGATACAGAAACTAATGGGTTAAAACATCAATCATTTAAATATGAACTAGTTAATACTACTACTGGTATATCTTATGGTAGTGGTAACTTTCAAAATTTAAATGTAGGAGATACTATTACATTTAGTAATAACACCGAAAATTTAGCTTATGATACAAATTATACTTTTACTTTATATTTATGGATTGATGGTACTATAGGTAGAAATCCTAGTGATATGACAGATCAAACATATCAGTTTAGTTTAGTTTGTGATATAACTGGAGAAGGGACTAATAAAGTACAAGATAAAATAATTAATCCAATTAGTGATTTTAATTATGTTTTGGGTAGTGAACAGTCGACTATTTCAACTCTTTCAGCTGATTTTTATAATCAAAGTACTCAGATAATTTCTGAACAGAGCAATGTATCACTCCCAGTACCAATTTCTATTGACTCAGATGAAGTATTATTAGTTAGGTATATCGGTTCTGCTACTGAAGTGAATATTCCTAGAACGTTTACAATTAATGGTAATAGCTATAAACCAGTTATTTTATCTTATGTAAATAATGGTAGTAATTTAAGTACAGGTGTTTTTTATCATAATGATAATGTTGAAGATGTATCTTTTGGTAATAATATAAAATATATTGCTTTAAATTCAAGTAGTAATGGATATGATAATTATTCTATGTCTAATATGTTTAATGGATGTACTAGTTTATCATCTTTAGATTTAACTAATATTAATTTAGATGATGTTAATACATACACTAATGCTCTTACTGGAGTTAGTACTACTACAACAATAACAGTACCTAATTGTACACAGTATAGAGCATTTACTTCTAAGTTTGGGTATAGTTATACAAGATTATCTGCTACTTCTGGTGACTATACTTGTTATTATCAACCAGTTGAGTATATACAAAGTTCTGGAACACAGTATATAGATACAGGTTATAAGCCAAATTCGAATACTAAAATGGAAGTAGAATATTTACCTTCTGCAAGTTATAGTGCTTTTATGTGTATATATGGAACTCAGAATAGTACTTCTTCTGGCAGATTTTATGGTCTAGTAAGTGCTACTCAGTATTATTTGCAGGTTAATTATTCTAATGCTAGCAATCCCTCTGTTTGGGGATTTAATAAAGATGGGACTACTAAAACAGGCGGCAATGGTACATTTACTTCGGTATTGCAAAATGTGAAGTTAACTATAGATAATGTAAGCGTTAAAATAGAGTCAAATGAATATACTAATACTTATGATATGACTGGTTACTCAACTTGGGGAGAAAATATTAATTGTAACTATAATTTAACTTTGTTTGCTAGAAATACAGCTGGTACGGTTGGAAATAATTTTTCGGGTAATGTGTATAGTTTTAAATTGTGGGATAATGGGTCTCTTGTTAGAAATATGATACCTTGTTATAGATTATCAGATAGTGTAATCGGTATGTATGATTTAGTTAATGGTGTATTTTATACTAATGCTAATACTGCTGCTAATGCTGCTGCGTTCATAGCGGGTCCTAATGTTAATTCATAATTATAATTAGAATATTCAAAATTGGATATTCTTTTTTTTATTTTTGTACATATATATTAATAGGTGATGTGTATGTTAAAGAAAATGAGTATTAAGAAGATTATGGTGGCTACTAGTGCTATTCTTATACTTGTTATTATGTACTTACTTCCAGATACTAGTATTAAAGAAATAGATTTAGATAAGAGTAGTATTGAGTATGTGTATGATAATATTGTAAGTACTATATATTTAGTTGATAGTGATGATTATGTAGCTAGAACTAGTATAGCTAGTTGTAATTGTGAGCCCATAGATAAAGCTAAAGATTTAGTAGATGGTCTAATTATAGATGGTAAAAAATCTAATATTATTCCTAATGGTTTTAGAAGTGTTATACCACCTGGTACTAGTGTATTAGATCTTAATCTAGAAGATAAAACTCTTACTATTAATTTCTCTAAAGAGTTATTGGAAGTTAATAAAAAAGAAGAAAATAAGATGATAGAAGCTCTTATTTATACTTTGACTAGTATAGATGGTATTGATAATGTTATAATAAAAGTCGAAGGAGAAGCACTAAATACTCTTCCTAGTGGTACTAAACTCCCTACATTATTAAATAAAGATTATGGAATTAATAAGAGTTATGATTTAGTTACTACCAAAGATATTGATTATTATACAATATACTATGTTAATAAATATAATGATTATGAATACTATGTACCTGTTACTAAGTATATAAATAAAACTAATGATGATAAAATTAAAGTAATAATTAAAGAATTAAGTAGTTCTCCAATATATGAAACAAATTTAATGAGTTATTTAAATGCTAATACTGAAATATATGATTATGAATTATTAGATAATAATCTAAAACTTAATTTTAATAATATGGTACTAAGTGATGTGGATAGTAACAAAATACTAGAAGAAGTTATATATACTATTGGTTTATCTATGGATAATATGTATAATAATTTGAAAACGGTATCTTTTTATATAGATAATGAAGAAGTATATACTTTAAATATTAATGATATAAAATAATAAATATGTCGGAATAAATGTCCGACTTTTTCGGAATATAAACTTGACTTTTTCGGAATAACATGTATAATTGTATATGAAAGAAGGTAATAATATGTTAAAAAGAGAAGCTTATTCTACAATAGAAAGGATTAATAAAACATTTAGAGTTTTACTTGTTACAGGTCCAAGACAAGTTGGAAAAACAACATTGTTAAGTGAATATTTACCAGAAGGGATGAACTATTTATCTTTGGATGATGAAGTTTTAAGAGAACAAGCAAGATCAAATCCCAGATTGTTTTTAGAAGAACATCCTTGGCCTCTTTTAATAGATGAAGCACAATATGCACCCCAGCTTTTTCCATATATTAAAATGATAGTTGATAAGGAGAACAAACGTGGAATGTATTGGTTAACTGGATCACAGCAATTTAATTTGATGAAGAATGTTCAAGAATCTTTAGCTGGTAGAGTAGGAATTGTTAAATTGAATAGTTTGACATATTCCGAAATTGTTGAAAATGAAAATAAACTTTTGTTTGAACCTGAAAACTATAAAAAGAGTGATGAATATATTGATGTTAACAAGCTATATGAAATGATATTTAAAGGCGGAATGCCAGAATTATATGATGTTAAAGATATGAATAGGAATGATTTCTTTTATGCCTATGTTGAAACATATCTTTCAAAGGATGTCAAGGAGCAGCTTGATATACTAGATATTGGAACTTTTAGAAACTTTATGATTGCTATCGCATCCAGAAATGGTGAACAATTAAATTATACAAGTATTGCTAATGAGATAGGAATAACTGATAAAACTGTAAAAGCCTGGTTAAATATTCTTTTGTCAAGCGGCATTGTTTATTTGTTAGAACCATTTACGAATACAAAATTAAAAAGAATTACACATATGCCTAAAATTGTATTTATGGATACAGGACTATGTGCATATTTAGCAGGGTGGGAAAATGCTAAAGAATTACAGCTTTCCGAGGTCTCTGGTCACTATTTGGAAACATATATAATTTCAGAAATTATAAAATCTTATAATTCTGTTGGCAAAGAGCCCAAAATTTCTTATTATAGAGATAAAGATAAGAATGAAATTGATTTGATTTTTGAAAAAAATCAGAAAATATATCCATTTGAAATAAAGAAAACAGGCAATCCAAATAAAAGTATGATAAAAAATTTTGATATTTTAAATAGTATTAATAAGCAAATTTGCTCTGGCGGAATAATTTGCTGTTATGATAAATTAATGCATTTGGATGAAAAAAATTATATTATACCAATATCTTCTGTTATAAATATTAATAAAGCGGAATAATAAATTTATTTTTACTAAATAAATAAAAAATATATGTTTTTACGGAAGTGTAAAAATATGTTTTTTTTATTTACAATAAATCTTGATAAATTTAAATAATTATGGTATTCTTAAATAGAGGTTAGGAAAGATAATTATGGAAAAGAATAAAAAAATAAAATTATTAATAATTAGTTCTGTACTTTTTCTTATTTTAGTATTAGGTGGAGTATATGCTTGGCTTACTTTTACTACAGGTAATGTAATAGTGGCAGGTAATACGCATTGTTTTACTATTAATTATACAAAAGGAGCAGATATTACTGGTAACATCGGAGCTATAAAAGAAGAAGATTATTTAACTGGTAATACTATTAAGTTAAGTACTGCGATGGGATTTACTCCTATTAGTATGGAACTAGATAGAAGTTGTAATAAAGTTAGTGGTATTGGCGTATTGGAACTTAATGTTCAAACTTTAAGTACTGCTTTTACAAGTAATGGTAATAGTTATGGTTCACTTAAATATGTAGTAGCGGAATATAACCCTAGTTTATATCCAGAACCTACTATCCAATATTTAAAAAATCAAACATTTACTTATATAAGAAGAGGAATAGTATCTGACACTGGTACTATGGATATCCACACGGAATATTTAGAACCAGGGGAAAAGCATAATTATCTAGTAATATTATATATTGATAAAAATGTAGTGGGAGAAGATATAATTGGCGCAAGTATTACTGCTACTGGAACAGCTAGAGTAGATCAATTTGTAGCCACTCCTATTACAGATTTTACTTATGCTACAGGTACTTATAATGGTATAACTATACCTGAAGGATATGTATTATTAACAAGTTATAATGGTACTGATACCGTAGTAAATGTACCAAGTACATATACCATAAATGGTACTACTTATAATGTAATGGTATATAGTGACACCTCTAATAATACTTCTACATTTGGAGGTAATACTACCATTACAAATGTAAATTTTGCTAATGGAGTAGCTTTCTATGAATATGATGGAACAGACTTAATACAAAACTCAGTAGATTCTTTGTTTAAAGGATGTACTGCTTTAGTAAGTGCTCCTAAATTACCAAATAGTATTACAAGTATGAATAATACATATGAAGGATGTACTTCTCTTACTAATGTTGAATATATACCTACTAGTACTACTAGTATGTTAGGAACATTTAAAAATTGTTCTAGCTTAGAAGGATATATTAGAATACCTAATGAAAGTGTAACTTTTGACTCTAATACCTTTAGTGGTACTACTAATACTATAATAGTAGAAGTACCATCTAATTCCGATACTTATGATAATCTAAGTGCAGTAGCACCAAATAATACGGAAGTGGAACCAATTGGTATAACTTTTGCACCAATTACTGATTTCTTATATGTGTTAGGAACAGGGACACGTGGTACAATTACATCTATTCCAATATATGCATACAGTGATTGTTTAACAGGAGCAGCAGATCCTACTTATCAGAGTAGAGAATCATTTAACTATACATTAGATGATTCAATAACACTAGCATCCAATGAAATATTACTTACTGGTTATATAGGGAGTAGTACAGATATTATGATACCGGACACTTACACAATAAATGGTACTACTTACAATGTTAAGATGCTATCATACATGCCACTATCTTCTTGTACATTAAATCCATCTAGTTGTCAAGGTGGTGGAATAATAAAAGGCATGACACACGCTAATAATGAAAACTATAAAATGATACCACTTGTGGGAGAAAGCAAAGGCGGTAGTATCATTATTGTAACTCCTACAGTTGAAGTACCAAATAAATGCGCTGACTATGGATTACTTATGGATAATTCTTCAGTAGAGACTATTAGTATAGCAGAGAATGTTGTACCAGTTGTATATGTTAGGGGTTGGGGTAATAATCAACTTTATAATACATTTTGGAATGATGCATCACTAGTAAGCGTTACTAGCATTCCTAATTCTGTGACTAATATGTATGGTGCATTTCAAGGATGTGCTTCATTAACGGATGTTCCTACTATTCCTAATACAGTTACTAATCTTAGACGAACTTTTATGGGATGCAGTAGTTTAGTTACTGCGCCAATAGTTCCTAGTTCTGTAACAGACATGTATGCTACATTTGCATACTGTACAAATCTTACTGGCACAGTAAGAGTAAATTCTTGTGATACTGGTATGGATTATATTTTTGAATCTACATTAAATAATATAACATTTGAGGTTCCAGATCATTCAGTAACTTTTAATAATGCCAATAATTTATCATATGCAAATGTAACTGTAAGTGAATATGAGAATAATGTTTGTGAGGTTAATTCTGAACCCGATCCTGGTGAAGTTATAAAAAAATAGCTATGGAGGTAATTAATTATGGATAATAAAAGGAAAATTATTATAACGTCAACTGGTCTATTTCTTTTAGTAGTTATAGCTATTACTGGTACTTATACTTGGTTTAAGTGGAGAACTACTTTAGAACAGACAGTTAATGTTAATTTAACTGCTACTAGTGTTATTAGTTTTGCAGGAGGAACTGATATTACTGGTTATTTAGATCCTGTTTATGACTATAATAATGGTACTAAAAAAGATATTAGAATTACTTCTGAACTACCAGGTAGTACATTTAATTTATATTTGAAAGTTAATACTTTACCAGAAGAATTGCAAGAAGATTTCTTCCTCTGGGCTATATATAAAGGAGATACTTATATAGACGGTGGTAATTTTGAAAATGTTAGTGAAAACGATAATATAGTATTACTATTAAATCGAAGTATACCTGTGGATACATTTGATACATATTCCTTATATTTATGGTTAGATGCTAATGAAGATATAAGCCCTTCTGTCGGTGGCAAGAGAGTTGATTTTGACTTATATGCTACTGGTGAAAGTGGAACAGTAAATGAACTAGATTCTTAATAGAAAGTTTTGGTGAACATATGAAAACTTTATTTAAAAATAAAAAGATATTAATTTTGGGTATTACCTTATTACTTATTTTGGTAATAGGTATTACATATGCAGTAGTAGTATGGACCACTACTAACTATGGTGTTACATTAGATACTTCTTGTTTTGATGTTAATTATGAATTAGGACAAGATATTAATGCAACACTTAATCCTACTGATACATCAGAAGTAATAGATGAAAGAGAAAATACTATTACAATTAATTCTGATATGGCTGTTAGTAATGTTAGTTTAGCTTTTGATAATGCTTGTACTAGATATACTGGTATTGCTACCTTAGAACTCAATGTTCTTACTATTAATAATGCATTTACGGAGAATGGTAATAGTTATGAATCATTACAATATTTCTTAATACCATATGATAGTACAGAGTATCCAACAGTAAATATCAGTACTTTAACTGGAGAAACATTTAATTATATTAAAAGTGGTACTATCACTAGTACTGGAGTAATGGATATTTATTCAACTTCTCTTAGTCCTAATCAAACTAAAGAATATATTATCGTATTTTTAATAAATTCTAATCTTATTGATACTGATGTAATAGGAGCATCATTTACTTCTAGGGTAGACTCTAGAGTAGAACAAAATTTAAGTACTCCAATTACTGATTTTGAATATGAAATTGATGATAGAGAAGGTACTGTTAAACTTACTAGTTATATAGGTACTTCTAAAACAGTTGTAGTACCTGCAACTTATACAATAGATGGAGTAACATATAATACTGATTTAGTTTCTGTGACTACTGAACTAATATGTACAGGGTTTCGACCACAAGTATGTAGAGATGTTACAACTATAATTTCTCCCTTTAAAGATAATACTAACATAGAGACTGTATATCTTTCTGAAAACTTGAATGAAATCACTTTACAAGGAGCTTTTTCTGGCTGTACTTCATTAAAAAATGTTCCTGTTATACCAAGTTCAATAACAGATATGACTGAAACATTTTCTAATTGTACTTCACTTATTAATGCACCAGAAATACCAAATACAGTAACTAATATGTCTTATACATTTTCTGGTTGTACATCACTAGTTACAGCGCCAACAATCCCAAGTTCAGTTACTAGTATGGGTTCCACATTTCAAAATTGTACCTCTTTAGTGAATGCGCCAACAATACCAAGTTCAGTAACATATATGGGTTATACATTTTCTGGCTGTACTAATTTAACTGGAACTATTAGAATAAATTCTTGTGATGTAGGGATGAAAGGTATTTTTGATGAAACAACTAATTCAATTACATTTGAAGTTCCTGCCCATTCAACAACTGCTACTAATGCTGGGAATTTAGAATATGCGAATGTAACTGTCAGTGAGTATGAAAACAATGTTTGCGAATATATTGAACCAGATCCAGGTATTGGTGGAGAAATAAAAAAATAGATATTAGGAGGAAAATCATGAATAGCAAGAAAAGGATATATTCATCAATTATTATAGTTCTACTTCTAATAGCGGTAGTATCTTCTACTACCTATGCTGTATATAAGTGGAGAAGTACTACTGGGTTAAATGTTAGTATTAATGTTACTGATAATTTAATTATTACTTTTAATGGCGGCACTAATATTACTGGTAGATTAATACCTGTAGCTAATGCATATGAAGGTATTGTTAAAGAAATGAGTGTTAAATCTAATTTACCTAGTAGTGATACCTTCAATTTATATTTAAAAGTTAATACATTACCAGATGAACTTAAATCTACTCAATTTAAATGGAGATTGACTGGTTGTGATTTGAGAGGTCTCTGTAGAACTATTTCTCCTGATGTTTCTGGCAATTTTAGTACTACTAGTATGAGTGATTATATTGATCAAACATCTGGTGATATGCTTCTATTAGAAGATCAAGCAATACCATATAGAAGTACTCTTAAATTATATTTATATTTATGGATAGATGGTACTGTTGATAATAATGTTAATATGGGAAGTAAGAGTATAGATTTTGATTTATATGCTACTGGTAATACTGAAGGTACACTAGCAGGTAATTCTTAATAATAAGGAAAGAGAGTTGATTAAATATGTTAAATAAAATATTAAAATATGATAAATATATAGCTATTATTTCTGTATTAGCTCTTTTTCTAATACTAGGGGGAACTTTTGCTTTAACTAGTTGGAGAACTAGTAATTATAATATAGCTTTAGATAGTGCATGTTTAGATGTTAATTATACTAAAGGACAAAATATTAATGAAACAGTTGGTTCTATTGATGAGAGTACATATTTAAGCGGTAATACTATTACTATGGCTTCTGGTATGGCTTTTACTTCTGTTAGTATTGAGTTAGATGAAGATTGCTATGATATTAATGGACTAGCTACTATTGAAATTAATGTAACTAGCTTACCTAATCAATTTAAAAGTGGTGGTAATGCTTATGGTTCTCTTACATATGTAGTAGCAGAATATGATCCTACTACTTATAATACACTTACTATAAATAATTTGACAGGACACTCTTTTAATGTAGTAGCTAGAGGTACAATAACTAATACTGGGGTAATAAATGCTTATACTAAATATATGGAACCTGGAGAAATAGGTAATTACTTAGTAATCTTTTATGTAAATAATCCTGGTGTATTAATAACAGGATCTCTTGGAGCATCAATAGATACTGAAGTAGTACAATTTGTTCCTACATCTATAGATAATTTTGAATATTCAATTGGTACTTTTGATGATGATAGGGATATTTATGTAATACCTAATGGTAAAGTATTACTTACTAGATATAATGGTAGTTCTACTATAGTAAATGTACCATCCACTTATACAATAGATGGAGTAGAGTATGATGTAGCTATTTTATCTAATAACTGTTTTAGTGGTAATACCTCTATTACCGAAGTAAACTTTGCTAATAATTTAACACTTTATTCGCCCGGAAGAGAAGAATTGAATGCAAATTTTGCATTTAATTTATTTTCTGGCTGCACATCATTAGTAAATGCACCAACAATTCCAAGTTCAGTTACTAACTTGCAACAGACATTTCAAGGCTGCACATCATTAGTAAATGCACCAACAATTCCAAGTTCAGTTACTAACTTGCAACAGACATTTCAAGGCTGCACATCACTAGTTAATGCGCCAACAATTCCAAATTCAGTAACGAATATGTATAGTACATTTTATGGTTGTACAAAATTAGTAAATGCACCAACAATACCAAGTTCAGTAACAAATATGACATCAACTTTTAGAGGATGCACTAGTTTAACAGGTACTGTTAGAATTAATTCTAGTAATGTGACTAGAACATCTGGATCTACTTATCATCCATTCTATGGTACTAGTTCTAGTAAACCAATTACTGTAGAAGTACCTAGTGGTTCTACTACTTATACTAATATTAATAATGATAAACCTAGCAATGTAACTGTTGTTACATATTAAGATTGGGGGTATATAATTATGAAAAGAAATAAAAAAATATTTTTAATGATAATAGGAGTATTACTAACTATTATAATAGTTTCAGGACTTACTTATGCTTTTTATAGATGGAGAAGTAGTTCTAGTATTGATGTTATTATAAATTTTGATAATGCTTCTCAAACTGTTGTAACTTTTTATGGGGGAGATAATATTACTGGTAAAATTACTCCTACTCAGTATGCTTATCAAGGTAGAGTAAAACAGATGAATATTAGTTCTAATATTGCTGGTAATGATACATTTAATTTATATTTAAAAATTAATACTTTACCTAATGCTTTAAAAGTTGACTATTTTAAATGGCAATTAACTAGTTGTGATTTAAGTGTTAATAGTAGTTGTGCTAGCACTGCTACAGTAAATGTTAGTGGTAACTTTAGTACTACTAGTATGAATAATTTCTATGATAATGATACTGGTGATTTATTATTACTTGAAGATGAACCTATTCCTAATAATTTAGATTTATATCTATATCTATGGATAGATGGTAATGTTGATAATGATTTAAGTATTGGTAATCTAGATATTAATTTTGATGTATATGCTAAAGGTACTAGTGCAGGTACTTATACCGAAGGATCTTAAAATAGAAGGAGGATATTAAAATGAAAAAAATATTTAATAATAAAAAAAATATTGCTATTATTTCTATTTTAGGACTTATCTTAGTACTAGGAGGAGTATATGCTTTAGTTAATTGGCAATCAAATGATTATAGTATTGCTATTAAAAGTACTTGTATGAATATTAATTATACTAAAGGACAAGATATAAGTGGTAATTTAAGTGTAATAGATGAAACATCATATGTAAGTAATAATACTATTACTATGAATTCAGGAATGCTATTTTCTAGTGTTAGGATAGGAATAGATAATGTTTGTTCTGATATTAAAGGACTTGCTACTATTGAAATAAATATAGCTAATTTATCTGATGAACTTAAATTAAATGGTAAAAGTTATGCATCACTTAAATATGTAGTAGCAGAGTATGATCCTACTGATTATACTGATTTAGATACTGATGTAATAGGAGATACTCTTACTATTGTATCTAAAGGTAATATAATAAATACTGGTATAATAGATGCCCATACTCAGTATCTAGAACCTGGACAAGTAAAAAATTATTTAGTTATTTTCTATGTAGATGATAAACTTATGGATCCTAACATGTTGCATTCATTATCTTTTAGTGGAACTATTGATTCAAGAGCAGAACAGTTTGTTCCTACACCAATAACTGATTTTACATATACAACAAGTGGTAGTAATGTAACTATTACTAGATATAATGGTACTGCTCAAAAAGTTAATATACCATCAACTTATGCAATAAATGGTACTACATATAATACCGTTGTTAATGGAAGTGTATTTTATAATAAAACAACTGTTAGAGAAGTAAATTTTGCTTCAGGTGTAACTGCTAGTAATGGATATGCTTATCAAATGTTCTATGGTTGTACTAATTTAATAAAAGTAAGTGGCTTACCTAGTAATATTACTAATTTAGGTTATGCTTTTTATAATTGTACTAGTTTAGTAACTGCACCAGCAATTCCAACTACAGTAACTAGCATGAATGGTACTTTTAGAGGATGTACTAAATTAGTTAATGGACCTGTAATAGGAAACTCTGTATCTGATGTCCAATATGCTTTTTATGGCTGTACTAAGTTAGTAGATGCACCTGATATACCTAATGCTGTTGCTAGTACATATTATACATTTTATAATTGTACAAGTTTAGTAACTTCTCCTTATATAGGAAACACTGTAACGAATATGAATAATGCATTTCAAAATTGTACATCACTTGTAAATGTACCATCTATAGGAAGTGGTGTACAAAATATGAATCATACATTTTCAGGATGTAGCAAACTAGAAACTGTATCAACTATACCGGATTCAGTAACATATATGCAATATACATTTCAGAACTGTACTTCTCTAGTAAATGTTCCAACATTAGGAAGTAGTGTGCAAAATATGTATTATGCTTTTTATGGCTGCACATCATTAGTAAATGCCCCAACAATTCCAAGTTCAGTAATAAATATGTCTTCTACATTTTTTGGGTGCTCGTCTTTAGTAAACGTTCCAACAATTCCAAATTCAGTAAAATATATGGATTCTACATTTTATGGCTGTACATCATTAGTAAATGCCCCAACAATTCCAAGTTCAGTAACAAATATGACATCAACTTTTAGAGGATGTACTAGTTTAACAGGTACTGTGAGAATTAATTCTAGTAGTGTAACTAGAACATCAGGTGCTACTTATCATCCATTTTATGGTACTAGTTCAAGTAAATCTATTACTGTGCAAGTACCTAGTGGTTCTACTACTTACACTAATATTAATAATAATAAACCTAGTAATGTAACTATTAGTACTTTTACAAGTTAGGAGTGAAAGATATGAAAGATAGAAAGAAATTAATTTTAATGATATTTGGTGTAGTACTTGGTATTATTTTAATAGGTACTGCTACTTATGCATGGTTTAAATGGAGAAGTAGTGAGAGTATTAATTTTAATGTAACTATTGATAATAGTTCTGGATTAACTATTACTTTTGTAGGAGGTAATAATATTACTGGTACTATTGGACCAACTCTTACTAAAGAAGAAGGTGTCATTAAAAATTTTAGTGCTTATACTAATGGTTTAAATGTGCCTATGAATATATGGTTAAAGTTAAATACTTTACCAAGTGAATTAAAAGATAGCACTTTTAAATGGGAATTACATAAAGATGGTGTATTATTAACAAGTGGTAGTTTTAGTACTAGTGATATTACTACTAGAACTAATAATAATACTACGGACTATTATTTAGCAATGGCAGATACTGTTGGTAGTACTACTGTTAATTATACTTTATATTTATGGATAGATGGTAATCTACCTAATAATGGTAATATGGCAAGTAAAAATATTGATTTTGATTTATATGGTACTGTTACAAGTTAATTATATAAATATAAAAAAATTAAGTACAAAATAATTGTACTTTTTTTTTATTTATGGTATTATTATATTGAGTAAAGGATAGTGAAATATATATATGAAAATAAAAAATAAGTCTAAATTTATTGGATATATACTTGGTATAATATTATTTATTGCTTTAATAGGTGGTATTACTTATGCCATATTTAATTGGAGAAGTACTGATACTAATATTAGTCTTGATACTAAATGTTTTGATATACAAGGAAACTCTTCATATACAGTGACAGGTAATAATAGTAATATGTTATTATTTGATGAAAATGATATATTAGATACTACTAATAATACTATTACATATAAAAATGGTATGGTATATTATCCATTTAATATAACTAGAGGTAGTGAATGTAATACTGATGTATATTATGAAATAATAGTTAATGTTACTACACTTTCTAATGATTATCGTAATGGTTCATTAAAGTATAAAATAATAGAAGATATGTCCAGTTATACTAGTGAACAAATAACTAATCCTTTAGATGAAGATTTAGAATATATATATGAAGGAACAATTACTAATACAGGTTCAACACAAATATATTTTGCATTAGTTAATCAGAGTACTAATATTATTCCAGCAGTAGTATTTTATTTAGATGGAGATTTAGTTCCTGAAAATGCATCTAATTTAACATTTAGTGCTAGTATAGAAGTTGTTGGAAATCAAGCATATTTTGGGGAAACGGCTGCTGATTATGTAAAGTTTTTATATAATGCTGCCGGTAAGAGTACTGCTACTGTAAATAGTATTACATATAATCTTGCACCAGTAGTAAACTTAATGAATGATAGACATGCTTCAATGTCTACAGATATTAATGGTGGAGATATCCGTTATTATGGAGCAAACCCTAATAACTATGTATGGTTAGGGGATACTTATACATCTTCATATACCTTTTCTTATAATGGTTCTAATGTTACAAGAAATGTTGGAGATAAAAAACTATGGAGAATAATTGGTGTCTTTGATGGCAGATTGAAGTTAATTCAATTTGATCCAATAAGTACTACTAATTTATCATGGGACACATCAGCAAATAATACCACCGGTGGAAACGCTGGTGGTGGAATAAATCAGTGGGGAGAATCTACATACTCTGATACAGGAAATGAATATAAAGGAGCAGATTTAATGAGATTATTAAATCCAGGATTTGATAATAATCAAGATTTAAATAGTAGTGGTAATACTGTAACAGTAAATAATAGTTTATATTGGAATAAAGGTACAGGTACAGTATATACTGGAAGTAATAATGCCACAACTTCAAGTGTAAGTTTTGCAAATACAGGTTTATCAGTAGATGAAAAAAATATGATAGATACCGTTACGTGGTATACAGGAGCACACAGCTCAACTAATACGTATGTAGATTCACATTATAATGCTGAAAGAGGAACAGTGGGCAAGATATGTATGCAAGGTTATAATTATTGTAATGATAAAGTAACAAGAACAAGCTTGTGGAGTGGCAAAGTAGGATTAATGTATTTGTCTGATTATGGATATGCAACCGATTTATCATTATGTAATACTTCGATGTCAAGTAATGATAGTAATTGCCCTCAAAATGATTGGTTAACAGATGCTTCTAGATATCAGTGGACACTGTCTACACGTGCTCAAACTAGTGATTCTCGTGGTGTATCGGCACTTGCTCCTTCAAGTTACCTCAGTATGTATGTTAATACTTACGCTTCTTCCTCCGGTAATTTTTTTGTCCGTCCAGCTGTGTATCTTAAAACGGGCGTAAGTATTTCCTCTGGAATTGGTAGTGAATCTGACCCATATGTATTGAGTTATTCAGGATAAAATAAATAAAAAAATAGTACAAAGTAATTGTACTTTTTTTTTATTTATGATATCATTATATTAGTAAAAGGATAGGGATGTAGTTATGAAAAAGAAAGCTAGATTAATTGGATATATAATAGGAGTATTAATATTTATTTCTACAATAGTAGGAGTTTCTTATGCTATGTATAGAAAGAGTTTATATAATGTTAATATATCTGGAGAGTTAAAGAATTTAAATGAATATGTTATTTATAGCAAGGGAGTAAACATTTCTAGTGGTACACTAAATCCGGTGGCTAGTTATAGCTCAGGAAGCAGTGCAACAATTACTTTTTATCAAAATGGAAATGCCCCATATGATATATATGGTCATATATATTTAGATATTAATACTATGTCACCTGCTGTATCACGTGAACTTAAATATACAATAGTGGATAATAGTGCTAGTAGTATTGTAAACGAAGGTTCATTTTATACATATATTTCGGGTAATAATTTATTAGCAGCAGCTAATATACCGCTTAATACTACCGAAACAACTTATACAGTATATGTATGGGTAGATGAAGAACTGTATGATAGTGGTACTTCAAATAGTGGAATTAATATTGATATAAGATGTTATGCTACAATGAAGACAATTACTAATGAACATATTGATGCAGTAGTTCCTAGTACTGATAGTGCAGCTAATTATATAAAATATATTTATGATAGTTATTCTAAATCAACTGCTACAGTAAATAGTATAACTTATAATTTGGCTCCTTCAGTAAATTTGATGAATGATAGACACGCTAGTATGTCTGTAGATATTAATGGAGGAAATATTCGTTATTATGGAGAAAATGCTGATAATTATGTATGGCTAGGAGATACTTATACTTCTAAGTATACATTTAACAGTGGAATTCATCAAATTACAAGAAATGCAGGAGATAAAAAACTATGGAGAATAATTGGAGTATTTGATGGAAGATTAAAACTAGTAAGTAATGATCCAATAAGCAATACAAACTTAGCATGGGATACGTCTGCAAGTACTTTAAATAGTGGCTATGGAATGAATCAGTGGGGAGAATCTACATACTCTGATACAGGAAATGAATATAAAGGGGCAGATTTAATGAGATTATTAAATCCAGGATTTGATAATAATCAAGATTTAAATAGTAGTGGTAATACTGTAACAGTAAATAATAGTTTATATTGGAATAAAGGTACAGGTACAGTATATACTGGTAGAAGTAATGCCACAACATCAAATGTAAGTTTTGAAAATACAGGTTTATCAGTAGATGAAAAAAATATGATAGATACTGTCACATGGTATCTTGGAGCGCCTACTCTTTCATATATAAATAATGTATATGAGGATGAAAGAGGAAATATTCCTGGAAAATCATCATGTAATTCTTCTTCTTATTGCTCTGTTGCTGACACAGTAATAAGAACATTAACATGGGATGGTAAAGTAGGATTAGTATATCCAAGTGACTATGGGTATGCGACAGATTTGTCATTGTGCACTTATCAAGTGGGGCAGTATTATAATTATGTATGCTATCATAATGATTGGCTTTGGGATCATGTGAGAGATCAGTTTACAATATCTCCCAATAGAACATATAGTATATTTATTATTACCACTAGTAATGGCTATATTAACAGTTCTCAGGGTGCCTATTATGGAAACCGTATTCGTCCTGCAGTCTATCTTAAATCAGGCATAACCATTTCAGGAGGAATAGGTACTGAATCTGATCCGTATGTATTAAGTTTAGGATAAAATATAAAAAAGATAAATAGAGAATTAATTTCTACTTATCTTTTTCTTTATTATATAAAATATTATACTTATAAATATATAAAAGACTATTACTAAGATATTTATATAGTATTTAGTATTGTCTACTTTTACTATTAGAGTTAATAATACTAATAATAATAGATATATTAAGTTTGTATATATTATATTCAATATATTATTAAAATTATTTAATAGATTAATTTTTTATTTTTAAGTGTATCCCTTGTATATTCTATACTGTCAGTATTTATTAAGCTATCTGGTACTATTTTTTCTTTTTCTATTAATGCTTTAATAAGTCTTTCTGTATCATCTTTTATATTTAAACTTCTTGCTTCTATTTTATTTTGTTCATCTATAAAAACAATATATTTATTATTTAGAAAATCAATTATGGTTTCTTGAGAATTATAAAAACTATTAAAATATCTCTCGACTTTGCTTAAATAGTTTCCATTTTTAATTTCTTCAATATCTTTTTCAATTATTTGCTCTTTATTTGCTTCATACACACTATTCTGAATATTGTTGCAAACTTCATTTAATGGTCTCTCTAATATATATTCATGTGCTGGGTAAATTTCTATTTGTTCTATTTGACTAGTAGACCTTTGGCTAACTATATTGAAGTACCTTATAGAATCAACTTCATCTCCCCAAAGTTCGATTCTAA
>CAMUXV010000016.1 GCA_947164795.1 uncultured Caryophanales bacterium
AATGTCCTTATGTAGAATATGAAGTAAAAGAATTATCTGATTATGCTAAAGATAATAATATTAAATTAAATTTTATTAAAATTGATTCATTAGAAAAAGCTAAGAATGCTCCATGTGTATTTAATAACTGGGCTAATTTCTATAAAGGTAAATTTATTTCTAATACTATACTAAATGCTAATGCTTTAGAAAAATTATTAAAATAAAGGGTTAGGTATTTAATTAATATGAAGAAATAATATTAATATAAGAAAATGGATTTATTAAAAATATAAAAAAAATTAATGTTATAATATTGATGAAGGTGATAGTATGAAGAGAAGAATTATTTACTTATTTGTTAGTATATTATTTATTATTTTAAGTATTATTATTTTATCTAAAACAAATTTATCTAATAATGTTACTTTAAGTAAATCAATACAGATTATTTTAATTATGTTTTTGATTAGAATATCTATAGGTTGTACATTGTATATAAAAAAGCAATATGAAAAACAAAAGTATTCATATAGTATTATTATGAATCTAGGATTACTTATATTTATTAATATTAATATTTTGAGACAAATTAATTTACTTATACAAAACTGGAAGGTAATTAATATCTTTATATAGTATTATTACTAATATTGTTTTAATAAAAAAAGAAGGATTTGATTCTAGAAAACTACTTGGTATTATTTTGGGTTTATTATCCCTTATGGGTATTTGTGGCAGTCAGACTTTATATTATGTCATTACAAAAATATTAATTGGAACTGAAAAACAAATTATTAAGTTTTCTTTAGATATATGTATTAATGCTACTTTATCTTATTTATATACTTTAATTATTGCTACTTTATACTGCAATATTAAGGCCGCTAGACATATTCCAAAGTATGATAAAGATTTTATTATTATCTTAGGTTCTAAAATTAAGAGCGATGGTACATTAACTCCTTTATTAAAAGCAAGAGTTGATAAAGCTATTGATTTTGGTAATAAACAGTACGAAGCCACTAAAAAGAAAATAGTTTATATTCCATCTGGTGGTAAAGGAAATGATGAAGTAATTGCTGAAGCTGCCGCTATTAAGAAGTATTTAATAGATAAAGGTATAAAAGAGAAACAAATAATTATTGAAGATAAATCCACTAGCACCATAGAAAATATGAAATTTTCAAAAGATAAAATTGATATGATTAATAAGGATGCTAAAATTAGTTTTTCTACAACTAATTATCATGTCTTTAGAAGTGGTGTTATAGCTAATAAAGAGGGCATAGATTGCGAAGGTATGGGCAGTAAAACAAAATGGTATTTTTATTCTAATGCTTTAATTAGAGAATTTATTGCTAATCTTGTCCAAGAAAGAAAAAATCATATTATTATTCTTCTAATGATTAATTTGTCATTACTTATCTTAATTGCTATTGGTTATTGTTATAATTTTCTATACATAGTTTAATATTTAGAGGTATATAAAATGATAGATAGAATTAAGATAAATGAAGAAAAACTAGATACTATAATAAGTATACTTGATGAGTTAGATGTATCTATAGATAAATTGGATAGCATTAAAGACTTAATTAAAGATGTTAATGATTATTATGGTAGTAAGAATTGGTTTAAGGATAAAAGGTTATTAGAGAGTGGTAAAATAAAAGATATTAAAGCAGGAGTATTAAGTGAAGATGAAGTTTGGAATACTTTAAAGAGAATAAATGAATACATTGATGAATTAAATGAAATAATAGACAATATTTATAAATAATTATTGTCTTCTTTTTTTAATTAATGATATAATTGATATAAAGAGAGGTTATGTTATGATAGAAATTAAAAATGTCACAAAGAAGTATGGTAAAAAGAAAGCTCTTGATAATGTGTCTTTTGATGTTAATGATGGAGAAATATTTGCTTTTATTGGACATAATGGTGCAGGTAAAACGACTTTAATAAAGGCTATTATGGGTATTCATGATTTTGATGAAGGAGATATTATTATTAATGGTAAATCTATTAGAGATAAAGGAATAGAATGTAAGAAAGAAATGGCTTTTGTTCCTGATAATCCGGAATTATATGAAAATATGACCGCTATTGGATTTATTAATTTTATATGTGATATGTATGAAGTAAATATAGATGAGAGAAAGAAGAATATAGATAAATATGCTAAAATGTTTGAGATGAAAAATAATTTAAATGAACCTATTAGTTCTTTTTCTCATGGTATGAAACAGAAAGTAGCAATAATCGCAGCATTATCTCATAATCCTAAAATACTTATTATGGATGAACCATTTGTAGGATTAGATCCTAAAGCTGTATTTGATATTAAAGAGGTTATGCATGAAATGGTTAAAGAAGGAAAGACAATCTTTTTCTCTACTCATATTCTTGATGTGGCAGAAAAATTATGTACTAGGGTAGCTATTATTAAAAAGGGGAAAATTGTTAAAGTAGGTACGATGAAAGAAATTAAGGGAGATAAATCTCTTGAAAAAGTATTCTTAGAGTTAGAGGGTTAATTATGAAAAAGATTATTTCTCTTATTAAAGCATGTATGACAGATAATATGCAATTATTTAAGATTAAAAGTAAAAGTAATAAGAAGTCATCT
Organism: uncultured Caryophanales bacterium; assembly: GCA_947164795.1. Lineage (GTDB taxonomy): Bacteria > Bacillota_I > Bacilli_A > RF39 > UBA660 > CAG-302. Next base: position 2,615 of record CAMUXV010000016.1, read on the forward strand.
AAAGTAATTCTTCCTATTATATTGGGATTTATATGTATGTTTTCAGTTTGGTCTTATGCTAATATGTTTATGGAGCCTTTAGTTAAAATACATGCTGAATATGTTCTTTTATCTTTATTTATTATGGTATCTTTTTTTCTTACTTTAATTGAAGGTATATATAAAGCTAGTGGACTATTATTTAACTGTAAAGATGATGATTTATTGTTATCACTACCAATTAAAAAGTCTACGGTATTATTTATTAGAATATTTAAATTTTATGTATTTGAATTATTATATAATTCTATATTTATGTTACCTGCAATTATAGTATATATTAGATATGTTAAAGTTCCTTTTAGTTTTTATGTAGTAAGTTTATTTATTTTGTTATTACTACCAATTATTCCCATTATTATATCTAGTATTCTTGGTAGTATTATTTCTAGAATATCTTCTAAATTTAAGTTTAAAAATTTAGCTCAAACAGTTACTACGGTTATTCTTTTACTTGTTATATTTTATTTCTCATTTAATATGCAAGAACTTATTAATAATTTTGGGGAAAAGGCTAATGTAATTAATAAATTTATTACTAAGATATATTATCCTTGTAATGCTTATGTTAAGATGTCTACTAATTTTAAGATAGGAGATTTATTATTATTTATATTTATTAATATTAGTTTATTTATTATAGCTATATTAGGATTAAGTACTAGGTATTTTAAAATTAATTCTAATGTTAAAGGTGTTAAAACTAGTACTAGTAAGAAAGATTATGCTATTAAAAGGAATAGACCTACTATTTCTTTAATAAAAAAAGAATTAAAAAAATTTATAAGTAGTCCGGTATTTATTACTAATGCTGGATTTGGATTAGTATTATTTATTATTGGGATAATATATATTACTTTAAATTTTGATAAAATGACTAACTCTATTATTATTGAAGGTAGTATTACTTTAGATGAAATTAAGAGTTATATACCTATTATTTTGTATAGTATTATTTGTTTTACTTCGTTTATGACCTCTATTACTAGTTCAATGATATCCTTAGAAGGTAAATCATTTAATATATTAAAAAGCTTACCAATTAAACCTATGACCATTATTTTAGCTAAAGTATTAATGGCTGTTTTAGTTATGATTCCTTTAATATTAATTGGTGATATTATTTTATTTGTTAAATTTAACTTTAATATATTAGAATCATTATTAATCATTATTGGTACTATATTACTACCTCTTATATCGGAAACTATTGGTATTATTATTAATTTAAAGTATCCTAAAATGGATGCAGAAAATGATACAGAAGTTGTTAAACAAAGTATGAGTTCTATGATATCAGTATTTCTTGGTATGGGAATATCTGCTATTAGTGTATTTGGATTATTTTATGGTATTAAAATTGGTTTATCTAATACTTTATTACTTCTTCTTATTAATTTAATATTTAGTATTCTATTTATTATTTTAATGTTTTATATGAATAAAAAAAGTGTTAAATTATTTAATGAAATTAATGTATAAGGAAAAGATATGAAGAAATTATTTATTTATTATAGTTTAAGTGGTAATGGTAATGTAGTAGCAGATTATCTTAAAGATAAAAATATTGATATTAGAAAAGTTATTATGAGAGATAAAATACCCAAAAGTTATATAGGACAAATACTTACAGGAGGATTTCTCGCTGGTATTAATCATAAGGCAAAACTCTCTAACTTTGATAATAATATAGATGATTATGATGAAATAATAATTGGAAGTCCAATATGGAATGGAAAATTATCTTGCCCTATTAATACTGTTTTAGATAAGATTAATTTAGAAAATAGAAAAATATCCTTTATCTTGTACTCTGGTAGTGGAACTGCTCCTAAAACTGAAAAGATAATTAAGAATAAATATGGTGATGCCAAGATTATTATATTGAAAGAACCTAAAAGTAATAAAAAGGAATTAGAAAAAGTGTTATAATATAATTGGAGGTTTTTATGAAAAGTGAATGTTTTAATGTAGAGTTACAAAAAATTGATGATGAAAAAATAAGGGAAAGTACAAAAATAATACTTAATATGCTTCCAGATTATTTTTACGAGATACCTGCTTCTTCTTCAGGAAGATGGCATCCTGATTTCTCTTTAGGAGAAGGCGGTCTTGTTAGGCATGTTAAAGTTGCATGTAGAATAGCTGAAGAATTATTTAGAGATAGTGTTTTTTGTCCTTTTGATGAGCATAAAAAAGATTTAATTAGAATGGCAATAATGCTTCATGATGGCTTTAAATCAGGTCTTGTTTATAGTGGACATACTGCTTTTCATCATCCTATTTTAATGTACGATTTTATTTTAGATAATACTAGTAAATTACCTATGTCAAAAGAAGATTCTGAAGATGTAGCAAGAATGATTGCTTCACATATGGGTCCTTGGAATAAAGATAAAGATGGGTATGAGATGCTTCCACTACCTAAAGAGAGTGATGAAATATTTGTTCATCTATGTGATTATATTGCTTCGAGAAACTTTTTAAATGTTTCTTTTGAGGATAATGAAGTTATGGATAGTACTAAGAGAGAAAATATTAAAATTAAGAAATTAGAAATATAGAATATTGCATTTAACAATATTCTTTTCTTTTGTTTCTATAAATGTTATAATTAGGTAGGGAGATTGAATGATTAAAATAAGAAAAGAAGATAACTGGTACGGTTATTATAATATTATAATAGAGACTGATGAAGGAATGTTTGAAATATTATATTCTGGTAATGATGATGAGATGAATAAAATAGAAATATGGTAGTACCTGATAATAAATTATTTAAAGACGGTAAAATAGAGTGGCATTCTGATGAATTTCCTTATGATGAAGCTAGTATACTTTCTATTTCTAAAGAAAAAGATGCTTATATTGTTGAATTTAAATTAAGTGATAAGAGAAATATGTTTTCTACCCATTCTATTAGAATTTGCAATAGTGGAAGTAGATATTACTCATATAATGCTTCTTTTATGAATATGTATAATAAATTATTAGAATATGATTACGATAAAGATGAAAAAAATGTAGTATCTGTATTTGCTACTGATGATAAAAAGAAAATTAAAAAGTTATAGGAGGCACTTTATGACTATAATGGATGGTAAATTACTTAAAAATAAAATACTTAATAATATTAAAAATAAAATAGAAAAAGATAATTTAGATATTAAACTTGCAATTATCTTAGTAGGAGATAATGAAGCTAGTAAGATATATGTTAATAATAAAGAAAAATCTTGTAATTATGTAGGTATTAAATGTGATAAATATTTATTAGATAGTAGTACTTCAGAAGAAGAAGTAATTAGTTTAATAGATAGACTTAATAATGATGATGAAGTTACTGGGATTATTCTTCAGAGTCCAGTACCTAGTCATATTGATTTTGATAAGTGTGCAGGTACTATTAGATATTATAAGGATGTAGATGGTTTTACAAGAGATAATATTTATAATTTATATATGAATAAAGATGGATTAGTACCTTGTACAGTAAAGGGGATTATTAGACTACTTGATGAATATAAAGTTGAAATAGAAGGAAAGCATGTTGTTATAGTAGGTAGAGGTAATATTGTTGGTAAACCTTTGATTCATGCAATGATGAATAGAAATGCAACTGTTACTGTGTGTCATTCTAAAACTAAGAATTTAGATGAGATATGTAGAACTGCTGATATATTAGTGTCTGCAGTAGGCAAACCTAATCTTATTACGAAAGAGATGATAAAAGAAGGTGCTGTAGTTATTGATGTTGGTATATCAAGAGTAGATAATAAAGTAGTAGGAGACTCATCTTTTGATGAAATAAAAGACAAATGCACTTTTATTACTCCGGTACCTGGAGGGGTTGGACCAATGACAGTAGCTATGATTATGGAAAACTTATTACTAGCTAAGGAGATGCAAGATAATGGATAAAAATATATTGGAAGCTTTAAATAAAGAAATAGAAAGGCAAAATAATAATATTGAACTTATTGCTAGTGAGAATTATGTATCTAAAGATGTTATGAAATTACAAGGAAGTGTATTTACTAATAAATATGCTGAAGGTTATCCTGGTAAAAGATATTATGGTGGATGTGAGAATGTTGATATAGTAGAAAATCTTGCTATAGAGTATTTAAAAGAGTTATTTGGATGTAAATATGCTAATGTTCAACCTCATAGTGGTTCTTCTGCGAATATGGCAGTATATAGAGCACTACTTAAACATGGTGATAAAGTAATGGGAATGAACTTATCTAATGGCGGTCATTTAACGCATGGTCATAGTCTTTCTTTTAGTGGTCAAGATTATGAGATAGTATCTTATGATGTAGATAGTGAAACTGAAGTTATCGACTATGATAAATTAAGAGAATTAGCATTAAAAGAAAAACCTAAAATGATAATAGCAGGAGCTAGTGCTTACTCTAGAATAATAGACTTTGAGAAATTTAGAAGTATTTGTGATGAAGTTGGTGCTTATTTAATGGTAGATATGGCTCATATAGCAGGTTTAGTAGCAGCAGGTCTTCATCCTAATCCAGTAACATATGCTGATGTTGTTACTTCGACAACTCATAAGACACTTAGAGGTCCTAGAGGGGGTATTATTCTTTGCAATGATGAAGAAATATTTAAAAAGATTAATAAAACAGTATTTCCTGGTATTCAAGGTGGGCCACTTATGCATGTTATTGCTGCGAAAACACAGTGTTTTTATGAAGCATTACAGCCTGAATTTAAGGAATATCAGAAAAGAGTTATTAATAATATTAAAGCATTATCTGATAGTTTAAAAGAAGAAGGTTTTAGAATAGTATCTGGTGGTACTGATAATCATTTAATACTTGTAGATGTTAAATCTAGTACTGGACTTACTGGTAAAGAAGCAGAAGCTATTTTAGATAAAATTCATATTACTGTTAATAAGAATACTATTCCTAATGATAGTGAAAAACCTTTTATTACTAGTGGTATTAGAGTAGGAAGCCCTGCAATGACGACGAGAGGATTTAATGAAGATGATTTTAGATTAGTTGGTAATATTATTTCTAAAGCATTAAAGAATAGTAATGATGATAATGTACTAGAAGAACTATCTAAAGAAGTATTAGAATTAACTTCTAAATATCCTATATATAGATAAGAGTATCATATTGATATTCTTTTTTATGTTTTAACTCATTAACTAATGTTAATTCGCGAGATGTCTTCTAGTAGAATTATCCAGTATATAAAGTTTATTTTGGATAATTAGTCTATCAACAAGTCTGTGGATATAGAAAATAATTGTATACAATTATATATTTTTTTGATATAATTATTTTAGTTATAGTTAGGTTTGGTGATATTATTGTGAGTATTGAAGAATTGGAAAAGTTAAGAAAAAAAACTGCTAATTTGTTTCGCTGTGGTATAATTGTTTCATTTATTGCTGCCGCTATTTTATTTTATATAAAGAGAGATACATCATATATATTTTTTGGATTGTTTATTGGGATTGCATTAACAATAATATTAGTACAAATACCTCAAAAAAAATTTAGAACTGCTTTTAAAGAATACTTCGTTTTGAATTATTTAAAAACTATTTTTACTGATTTGATTTATAAACCCGAATATGGGTTAGATTCGTCTATAATTGAAAATACGAATATGATAGATATGGGAGATAGATATTCTTCAGAAGATTATATGTCAGGAAAATATAAAGGAATTAATGTTGTACAAGCTGATGTTCATATTGAAGAAATAGATAATGACGATGAAGGTTCATCATCTTTTACTCTTTTCAAGGGAAGATGGATGATATTTGAGTTTAATAAAACATTTAAATCAAATCTGCAGATTTATCAAAAAGGAATTAAAAGTTATAATTTAAATCATTCTTTATCTAAAAAATATTATAATAAAGTAACACTTGAAGATCAAGAATTTAATAATATTTTTACTGTATATGCTCAGAATGAACATGAAGCATTTTATATTTTGACTCCACATTTTATGGAAAGAATGAAAAACATTAGTAATAATGTTAGAGGAAGTTTATTGTTTTGTTTTATAAATAATAAATTGCATATAGGACTATATGATAATAATGATTCATTTGAATGGAATATATTTAAAAAATTAGATGAAAATAATTTAAAGAATACTATTATTAGTGATATAAAAGCAATAACAGATTTTGTTGATGAATTAAATTTAGATAATACTTTATTTAAGGAGGAAAAGTAAAATGGAAACAGCATTAATTGTAATAGGAATAGTATTATTAATAATCCTTATTTGGTTAATAAGTGTATCAAATAAATTTAATAGGTTAAGTATAAAAGTAGATGAATCAATATCTGGAATTGATGTAGCACTAACTAAGAGATATGATGTTTTAACTAAAATGATTGAAGTTGTAAAAGGTTATACAAAGCATGAAAAAGAAATTATGTTTAAAATTGTAGAACTACGAAACAATATGACTATTGCAGAAAAAAGTAAAGTTAACGAATCAATGAATGAAAATTTTGATAAAATACAATTATTAGTGGAAAAATATCCAGTTTTAAAGGCAAGCGATAATTTCAAAACTTTACAAAAAGCAATAGTAGATGTTGAAGAGCATTTACAAGCTGCGAGAAGATTATATAATGCTAATGTATCTTTATATAATGAATTATTATTATCTTTTCCATCTAGTATAGTAGCTAAATTTAAAGGAATAACAAAAAGAGACTTCTTTGCTGCTAAAGAAGTAGAAAGAGATAATGTTGATATTAATATTTAAATAATTTATATTTAATGGCTATTTCTAATAGATGTATTTCCGCGAATTAGCCTTGGCTAATGAGTTAGCAAAGCGGTTAAATAAATATAATTATAAGAACTTTAATTAGTTCTTTTTTTATGTTATACTTATATAGAAGGAAGTAAGGTAGTATGGATAAGTGTGTTAAAGTTAGTAGAAAAAATTCTTCTATTGTATTAAATAAAGAAAAATGTGATAACTGTGGGATATGTTCTAGTATATGTTCTTTTAATGTAGGAGTATATGGTTTTAGTAATGAAAGTTTTCCTTGTATTAATTGTGGTAGTTGTACTATTATGTGTCCTAAGAAATGTCTTAATGAAAAAGATGAGACTGAAATACTTAGAGATTATTTACATAGTGGTAAAACTATTGTCTTTCAAGTTGCTCCTGCGGCTAGAGTATCTATTGGAGAAGAATTTGGATTAGAGCCAGGTATTAATATGGCTGGTAAACTAGTTAGTGCTCTTAGACTAATTGGAGGGGACTATATTTTCGATACTACTTTTGGAGCAGACCTTACTGTCATGGAAGAAGCTAGTGAATTAGTTGATAGAATTAATAAAAAGATAAAGGGGCCAATGTTAACTAGTTGCTGTCCAGCTTGGGTTAAATTTGTAGAAATGTTCTATCCTGAATACTTAGGTAATTTGTCTACTTGTAAAAGTCCTATTGCTATGGAAGAAGCTATTATTAGAAACTATTTTAGCAAAGTTAATAATATTGATAATGATGATATTATTAGTATATCTATTGTACCTTGTACTGCTAAAAAGATGGAAAGAGTTAGATTTGGACCTGACCTTGCTATTACGGTTAGAGAACTTGCTAAATATTTAAAAGAAGAATATATTGATATTAGAAAGTTAAAGGATAGTAAGTTTGATAATTTAATGAGTACTGGTAGTGGTGGAGGTCTTATATTTGGTACATCTGGTGGTGTTATGGAATCTGTTATGAGAGAAGTATATCATATACTAAATAAGAAAAGACCTAAAGGAAAAGTTCTTAATTTTAAGAGTGTTAGGGGATTATCTAATATTAAAGAGGCTTCTATTAAGATTAAAGGTTATACTTTTAGAATTGCTGTTATTAATGGGACAGGTGATGCTAGAAAAGTACTTGAAAAGATAAAGAAAAAGGAAGTATATTATGACTTTATTGAAGTAATGGCTTGTGAAGGTGGATGCATATCTGGTGGAGGACAACCTAGAATATATGAAAATACTATTAATTTAAAAAAGAAGAGAATGAATGCTCTATACAACAGTGATAAAAAGATGAAAATTAGATGTGCGTCAGATAATTCAGATATTAAAAAGGTTTATAAAGAATTATTAGGTAGTCCTCTTAGTGAAAAGGCTGAAGAACTACTACATACTACTTATAGAGGAGATGAATTTTATGGAAGATAAGATGATAATGGCTATAGAAGAAGCTAGAAGAACGATGAATGAAGATAAAGGAGGCCCTTTTGGTGCAGTTATAACAGACCTAGATGGTAATGTTATAAGTGTGGCATCAAACTTGGTATTAGAAAGTCATGATCCTACTGCTCATGCCGAAGTAATGGCTATTAGAAGAGCAAGTGAAAAACTTGGTACTCACGATTTATCAGGATGTATTTTATATGCTACTGGATATCCTTGCCCAATGTGCTTGTCTGCAATTATATGGGCTAATATTAAGAAAGTATATTATGGTACTAATTTAAAAGAAGCGGAAGAAATAGGATTTAGAGATGATTTTATATATGAATATCTAAATGGTAAGAATAAAAATGTTTTAGATATTGAACAATTAAATCATGATGAATGCATAGAATTATTTAATGAGTATAAAGATAAAAATAAAGAAATATATTAATTTAGTCTATCAACAGATATGTTGATAGATTTTTTAGTTAACTTTATTATTTTGTATTGACAGCGATACTCAATTTGTGATAAAGTTTTTGTGCTAAGAAATAGTCTTAAAAAAATAAAATTTTTGGAGGGGTTTTGAGATGAATGAATTACAAGTTATAAAAAATATTAGAATTGAAGATTATATTTATGAGATTAGAGGAAAACAGGTTATACTTGATAAAGATTTGGCCTTTTTATATGAATGCAAAAATGGTACTAAGTCTATTAATTTGGCAGTTAAAAGGAACAAAGAAAGATTTCCTGTAGATTTTATGTTTCAGTTAAGCGAAGAAGAAGCAAATAATCTTTTAAGGTTTCAATTTGAAACCTTAAACAATTCTAATAATTATAGAGGGCAGCATATTAAATATTTGCCTTTCGCCTTTACTGAAGAAGGAGTTGCTATGCTGGCATCTGTGATACATACGGATATTGCTGAACAAAGAAGTATTCAAATAATGAGAGCATTTGTGGCTATGAAGAAATTTATATCCAGTAATCTATTAAAAAAAAGATTTATTAATAATATGGTTTTAGATCATGATGAAAGAATTAAATTATTAGAAAGTAATTTTTCGAATAAACCTTTTAGTAATGAGATATTTTATGAGGTCAAATATTTGATGCTTATTATTTACTTCTTAAGATATTTGATAGTTCTAAAAAGAGTATTATAATCATAGATAACTTTGCTGATAAAGAATTATTTAAGCTTCTTTCTAAGACAAATAAAAAGGTTACTGTATATAGTAAAAATATTAATAGTGAATTAGTTAAGAAGTACAAGAAACAATATGATAATATTACATTAATAGAAAATGATTCTTTTCATGATAGGTTTATTATTATTGATGAAAATATTTTATATCACTGTGGGGCTTCTTTTAAAGATTTAGGTACTAAGTGCTTTGCTATTAATAAGATAGATAATAAAGAATTAGTTAATAGTTTGTTATCTTGTATTAAATATAAATAGAAGATATTCTAAATAATGAATTTCCAAAGTAAGTATTACTTTGGAGCCGCCATTGGCGGAAAGTATATAAAATAATAAAATTTTTCTTTCTAAATAGATAGAAAGATGATATAATATGTAAAGAAAGAGGTGTTATTATGATTATATTATCAGTTAATGCTGGTAGTTCATCACTTAAATTTACTGGATTTGAAATGCCTAGTGAAGATGTGCTTATCAGTGGTGTATTTGAAAGAATTGGAATAGGAAATAGTTTTTATACTATTAAAGTAAATGGAGAAAAAATAAAGAAAGAAGTAGATTTACCTGATCATAAAGTTGCTTTTGAAATTCTAATTAAAGAACTTCTTGATAATAAAATTGTTAATTCTTTAGATGAAATTAAAGGTGTTGGTCATAGAGTAGCTCAAGGTGGTTCTTACTTTAAGAAGTCTGAGATTGCTACGGATGATGTTATTGCTAAGGTAGACGAGTTATCTAGTATAGCTCCACTTCATAATCCTCCTGCTGTTATGGGTATTAATGCTGCTAAAGAGGTTATGCCTAATGCTGTTCAAACTGTTGTATTTGATACTGCATTTCATCAAACTATGGCTCCTACTGAATTCATGTATGCTATACCTTATAGTTATTATCAAGATTATGATATTAGAAAATATGGTTTTCATGGTACTAGTCACAAATATGTTACTATGAGAATGAATGAAATATTAGGTAGAACTGATACTAAACTTATTACTTGTCATATTGGTAATGGTGCTAGTATTTCTGCTGTTAAAGATGGTAAATGCATAGATACTTCAATGGGACTAACTCCTAATGCTGGTTTAATTATGGGTTCTAGATGTGGAGATATGGATGCTACTGTTATTACTTATATTATGGAAAAGACTGGTATGAGTCCTAAAGAGATGGATACTGTTCTTAATAAACAAAGTGGATTACTTGGTATATCAGGTGTAAGTAGTGATTCAAGAGACATCGAAAATGGAATCAACGAAGGAAATGAAAGATGTAGACTTGCACAAGATATGTATGTTAAGAGAATTGTTGAATATATTGCTAAATACTATGTACTTCTTGAAGGATGCGATGCTATAGTATTTACTGCAGGTGTTGGTGAAAATAGTATTAGTACTAGAAAACAAATACTTGATAAACTTAAAGTTCTTGGTATTAAAGTAGATGAGGAAGCCAATAATGTTAGAGGTGTAGAAACTAAGATTACTACTGATGATTCTAAAATACCTGCATTTATTATTCCGACTAATGAGGAATTAATGATTGCTAAGGATACTTATTCTTTAGTACTACAAGGATAGTTATGAATATTTATAAACAAATATTTAAAGAAATAAAAAAATATAATACTATAGTTATAGCAAGACATATAGGAGCAGATCCAGATGCCCTAGGAGCACAATTTGCTTTTAAGAATATTATTCTTAGATTATTTCCAGATAAAAAAGTCTATGCTGTAGGTAATCCTGCCAGTAGATTTAAATTCTTTGGTAATAATGATAGAATAGATGATATTTGTACTAATAATGCTTTATTAGTAGTGGTGGATACTCCTGATTTAAAAAGAATTGATGGAGCTAATCCTAGTGATTTTGAGTATGTTATTAAAATAGATCATCATCCTGTTATTGATACTTTTGGTAATATCGAATACATTGATGATAATGCATGTAGTACTAGCCAACTAATTCTTGAATTTGTATATGCTAATAAACTACAACTTACTAAGGAAGAAGCTGAATTGTTATTCTTAGGAATAGTAGGAGATACCGATAGATTTTTACATGATTATACCAGTTCTAAAACATTTGAATTAGTTGCAAGACTTCTTAATGAAACTGATATTAATTTTACTTCATTATATAAAAAGTTATATCATAGACCACTAGTGGAAGTTAAATTTGAAGGATATATTTATAGTAATCTTACTGTTACTGAAAATGGTGTTGCTTATATTAAACTTACTGATAAATTAATGAAAGAATATGGAGTAGATAGTGCTGCTGCGGGAAATATGATTAATGATTTAAAGTTTGTTGATGAAATTGTAATATGGATATTTTTATCTGAAGATGTTAAAAGTAATTTAATTAGAGCTAATATAAGATCAGTCGGTCCGTATGTTAACGAACTTGCCTCTAGGTTTGGTGGTGGAGGTCATATATTCGCTTCAGGTGCTAGACTAAAAACATGGGAAGATGCTGATAAATTAATTGAAGCCTATGATAATTTAATGATAGAATATAAAAAGTTAAACTAATGTTTGACTTTTTTTTTATTTTATGTTAATATATCTATCTGCTTGAAAGGGATTACATAGTTTAGAAAGGATATGATAAAATGAATGAGACTAATATAGCAAAAATAGTAGCAGATATTAAAAAATATGATGTTGTTTCTATATTTGAACTTGATATTTTAATAAAAAAATATACAAAAAAAGATGTTTTAAATGCTTTTGAACAAGTTTTAACTACCTCTACATTAAATAAAAAGGAAATTCAAAGAAAATATCTTGATATTATACTTTATTTGAAACTAGGAACTAAATTTCCAGATATTAAGACTTTTGAAGATTTATGCAAAAAGTATGGTGATGATGAAGTTTCTGATTATGTGTCTAGATGTTCTATTATGGCTGAAGATGAACAAAAAATGATTGATGAAAAAATGGAAAAGGAAAATTTTAATGAGAGTATTGATAAAATAGGTGGTGAATCTATGGATCCTATCAAAATGTATTTAAAAGATATTGGTAGTATTCCAGAAGTAGATTTTGAAGAAACTGAGGTTCTTTTTAAAATATATTCAAATCCAGAAGAAACTCCTGAAACTGAAAAAATGAACAAACTAAAATTAAAAGTTGGTAACGATGATATTAGAAAACTTGTTAAAATTTATTCAAACCCAGAATATAGAAAAAAATTTTCTAATGATCAAATTAGAAATTTAGCTAAAAAAGCATTTGTTTCAGCAAATTTAAAATTAGTAGTAAGTATTGCAAAACGTTACTCTAATAATTCTTATAATAATTCCTTGCTTGATCTAATTCAAGAGGGAAATTCTGGTCTTATAAGAGCAGTAGAAAAATTTGATTTAACTAGGGGATACAAGTTTTCTACTTATGCTTCATGGTGGATAAGACAAGCAATTACAAGGTCTCTAGCAGATCAAGCGAAGACGATTAGAGTACCTGTTCATATGGTGGAGATTATTAATAGGATTTTGAAGGTTGAAAAGCAGCTTACTATAGAATTAGGTAGACAACCTTCTGATGATGAAATTGCACAAAAAGCTGGTTTTAGTTTAGAAAAAGTTTATGAAGCAAAAAAAATTTATTTTGAAACCACTAATACTTCCCTTAATATGTCCGTAGGTATGGATGATGATGAAACTACTTTACTTGATTTTATTCCTGATACTTCTTCAACTCCTGAAGAAGAGTTAATGAGAAAACAAGCTATTGAAGGATTATATAGAGCTCTTAATACATTAACACCAAGGGAACGTAATATTATTATGATGAGATGGGGATTAATGGACGGTAGAACACATACTTTAGATGAAGTTGGCCAAATGTATAATGTTACAAGAGAAAGAATTAGACAAATAGAAGCAAAAAGCTTTAGAAAATTAAGAAGTCCTTCAAGACTTAAGTATTATGGAAATGAATAAATAGAAAGGGTATTAAATCCTTTCTTTTTATTTTAAATTATTAATAATCGTGTTATAATAATATAGGAATGAGGGATATTATGTTAACAATAGAAAACCTATGTGTTAAGGTTGATAATAAACAGATTTTGAATAATTTTAATTTAACGATAAATAAAGGGGAGACTCATGTAATCATGGGCCCTAACGGTGTAGGAAAAAGTACATTGTCTAGAGTTATCATGGGGGATAATAATTATGAAGTTACTTCTGGTAATATTTTATTTGAAGGAGATAATTTACTACCATTATCAGTTGATGAGAGAGCAAAAAAGGGAATTTTTCTTGCTATGCAAAATCCTATGGAAATTGATGGCGTAAGTAATCAGGATTTTTTAAGGTCCGCTATGAGTAGTGTAAATGGTAAACAAGTAGGTCTTTATGATTTTATTTTACAATGTGAAAAAGGTGCTAGCGAACTTTCTATGAATAAAGAACTCATTCATAGGAGTCTTAATACTGGATTTTCTGGAGGAGAAAAGAAAAAGAATGAAGTACTTCAGATTAAACTATTAAAACCTAGGTTTATTATTCTTGATGAATTAGATTCAGGACTAGATGTAGACAGTCTTAAAATATGTGCAGAAAATATATGGAAATATAAAGAAGAAAATGAGAATACTTCAATTCTTATTATTACACATCATCCTAAAATTTTTGACTATATTAAACCTGATTTTGTTCATGTACTTGAAGGTGGTAAAATTGTTAAGACTGGCGATTATAGTTTAGCTCTTAATATTGAGAAATATGGTTATAATGTCGTTACTAAAGAGGATAAAGATGAATAAAATAAGTATAGTTAAGAATAATATTATTCCTTTTGATATAGAGGGTGTTAGTGTTAATGGTAATGATATTTCTTTTACGGAAAATGGAAATTATATACTTGAATATATAGAATGTAATAATATTGAATTAAATATTAAGATAGATATGAATAAATGTATTAATTTATTTGAATTTTCTTATGATAATGATATTAATGTTGATAATAAGTATAATATTGATAAAAATGCTAGTTTAATAATTAATAAATTTTATTGTAATAAAGATAGTAATGAAAATATAGATATTTATTTAAATGGAGAAAAGGCTAGTATTAAATATAATTTTTCAAGTATTACTAGTGCAAAAGATAGATATAAGATTAATATATATCATAATGGTAATAATACCACTAGCGATGTTTTTAATAAAACTGTCGCTAAAGATGGAAGCAGTAATTATTTTGATATTAATGGTTATGTAGAAAATGGTGTACTTGATACTTATATTAATCAACATACTAAAATTATTACTTTAGGAGAATCTGATAATAGAATTAATCCTAATATGTATACTCATGATAATAGTACTACTGCTATTCATTCTTCGGTTATAGGAAATGTTAGTGAGGATGAACTTTTCTATTTAATGAGTAGAGGAATATCTTATGATGATAGTATTAAACTTATTGTTAAAGGTAATGTTTTATCTAATATTAATATTCCAAATGAATACTGGCAAAAGATAAATGATATTATAGATAACTTAGGAGGTGAATAGATGAATAGAGAAGACTTTGAAATATTAAAGAATAATATTGTATACTTTGATAATGGTGCTACTACTCTAAAACCTAAGGTTGTAAGGGATGCTATAATTAAATATTATGATGAATATACCGCTAATGCTCATAGAGGAGACTATAAAACTAGTGCAATAGTAGATAGTTTATATGAAGAAGCTAGAGAAAAAGTAGCTAATTTTATTAATGCTAAGGAAAAATCAGAAATTGTCTTTACTAGTGGTACTACTAATAGTATGAATATTATTATTTTTGGTTATTTTAAACATTATTTAAAAGAAGGAGACGAAGTACTTATTACTCTAAGTGAACATGCTTCAAATATTGTTCCTTGGTTTATGTTAGAAAAAGAAATTGGTATTAAACTCCAATATATTGATTTGGATGAAAATCATGAAGTTAGTATAGATAATTTTAAGAAAGCTATTACTGATAAAACTAAGGTTATATCTATTGCAATGACTACGAATGTTGTTGGAGATACTCGTCCTATTAAAGAAATTAGTAAAATAGCTCATGATAATAATATATTAATGGTTGTGGATGCTGCTCAAGGGATAGCTCATAATAAAGTAGATGTACAAGATATGGATATTGATTTTATGGCTTTTAGTGGTCATAAAATGTATGGTCCTACGGGTATTGGAATTTTATATGGTAAATTTGATTTACTTGATAAAGTTAAGCCATTTAATTATGGTGGTGGAATGAATGCTATGTTTACAAAAGATGGTTATGTTGAACTTAGAGAAATTCCGACGAGATTAGAAGGTGGTACTCCAAATATTGAAGGAGTACTTGGTCTTAGTGCGGCGATTAGTTATATAGAAGATATTGGTATTGATAAGATTAATAAATATGAGAAAGAATTAAGAAGATATCTTATTAGTGAATTAGATAAATTAGATTTTATTGATGTATATAATAAAGAAGTAGATACTAATATTGTAGCATTTAATATTAAGGGAGTATTTGCTCAAGATACTGCGGTATATCTTGATAAATATAATATATGTGTAAGAGCAGGTAATCATTGTGCTAAGATTCTTGATAACGAAATAAATATTAGTAATACTGTTAGAATTAGTTTATCTTTTTATAATAATAAAGAAGAAATTGATTTACTTATAAATGTACTTAAAAATAGTGAAAATATATGGAAGGAAATATTGTAATGGATAGAGATCTTAAAAGGAGTATTATTTTAGATAATTATCAAAATGCTAATAAGAAATATATTAGTAATGGTGATGAATTTACTAAAATTAATACAAGAAATGTTAGTTGTATTGATAATTTAGACATTTATATTGATATGAATAATAATATTATTAAAGATATTTCTTTTGAAGGAGAAGCTTGTGTTATTAGTATATCTTCTACTAATATCTTGATTAATTTACTTATTGGTAAATCTAAAGAAGAGGCATTAAATATAATTAATAATTATCTTAAGATGATTAATGAAGAAGAATATGATAAAGCAGTACTTAAAGATTTATTAGTATTTGATGATACTAGTAAACAGCCATCGAGAATTAAGTGTGCTACACTTACTGCTAATGGGATTAAGAAATTTTTAGAGAATAATTAAGAATACTTGAATTTATATTTAAGTATTTTTTTATTTAACCGCTTCACTTCCTGAGACAATAAATTGTCTCTCCATAACCTTATAGTTAGAATTATCCTTTAGTCATTGTTTATTTATTGTTCATGGACCTTTTTAGTTAACTTTGAAATATTATATTGACATTTATACTTGATTTGTGATAATTTTTTTGTGCTAAGATTTGGTCTTAAAAAAATTAATTTTTTGGAGGGGGTGATATGAATGAGTTACAAGTAATACTAGATAAAGACTGAAGTTGTAAGATAAAAGTAGACAGAAAAAAACTGTTTACTTTTTTGTTATAAT
>CAMUXV010000017.1 GCA_947164795.1 uncultured Caryophanales bacterium
AAGAAGGTCGTGCTGAAGGTCGTGCTGAAGGAAGAAAAGAAGGAAGAGAAGAAGGTAGAAAAGAAGGAAGAGAAGAAGGTAGAAAAGAAGGTAGAAAAGAGGGCATTGAAGAAAAAAGTATTGAAATGATTAAGAATTTATTACTTCAAAATGTTAACTATGATATCATATCTAATGCTTCAGGAAAAACAGTTGAAGAAATAAAAAAAATAGAAAAGTCGATGAACAATTAATAGATAGGTATTGTATCCCTATCTATTTTAATAAATAGTAATATTTTTCTTTACATTTAAAGAATTAATATAGTATAATAAAGTTGTAAAGGAGGAATATATAATGAAAAAAATGGCTTCAGAATTTAAAGAATTTATAGCTAGAGGAAATGTAATGGATTTAGCAGTAGGTGTTATTATAGGAGGAGCATTTTCTGCTATTGTAACAAGTTTAGTAAATGATGTTATTATGCCTATTATATCACTAATTACTGGTGGAATTGACTTTAATAATTGGTTTATTTCATTAGATGGTTCTAAATATTCAACGCTAGCGGAAGCTAAGACTGCTGGCGCATCAGTACTAGCTTATGGAAGTTTTATCCAAGCAATAATTTATTTCTTAATCTTAGCATTTGTAATCTTTATGTTAGTTAAGGCAGTAAATAAACTAACAAAAAAGAAAAAGAAAGAGGAAGTAAAAGAAGAAGCTCCTAGTAAAAGTGCTGAAGAAGAGTTATTAGAAAAGATTTTAACAGAACTAAAGAAGAAAAACAAATAATCTTCTTTTTCTTTTTTTTAAAAAACCCCCTTGTTAAAAAAAACACTTTGTAGTACAATAATTATTGTA
The DNA here is from genome assembly GCA_947164795.1 of uncultured Caryophanales bacterium. Lineage (GTDB taxonomy): Bacteria > Bacillota_I > Bacilli_A > RF39 > UBA660 > CAG-302. The sequence continues at coordinate 844 of CAMUXV010000017.1, forward strand.
GAGAATAATATGAAAAGAGGTATACTATGAAGAAGAAAATAGTATTTATAAGTATAATAATAGCAATAATAGCAATAGCATCTGTATTTTTATATAATACATATGCAACTGATCCAGTATCCCCTAACGATAGTTATTCTATAACATTAACTGGAGATACTACAGTTAGTGTGCCAAGATATTCATATAAAGATATAATATATCAAATAAAAAACACTAATAATGGTACTGTAAAGTATGGAGTAGGATATACTTCTACAACTGGCAATTCAGTAGTAAAAGTATTTACTGATAGTACTGATCCAGCTACTGGAACAATCGAAGCTAATGCCTATAAATATATCAAAATAAGAATAGAAAACAGAACAACAACTGCAGATACTGTATCATTATCTACAATATTAGGTTATGAAAATGGCGGAGATCTTCCTACACCTAGTGGAACTACCATTGTAACATTACCAGTAGTAGAAGACAATCCTATTGTTGATAATTCATTAGTGTCAAACGGAATACAATATTTCTATATTAATACCCTCCCAAGAACCAATATCGAAAGTATTGAGTATAAAAAATTTTCAGATATACCTGATGGCGCCACAACGACGGACATATCAAAAAATAAGGATGGTAGTGTCCTTCTTTGGTACACAGATGGGGAAACTTCTGGTAATTATAAAGTATATATTGCATCCTTTTCTGGCAAAATAGTAGCAGATACTTCAATGGAGCAAATGTTTAATGGCTGCAGTATTTTGACCACACTTGATTTATCTAGTTTTGATACATCTAATGTGGTAAATATGAGCAGAATGTTTAGAAGTTGCTCTTTACTAGAAGAGTTAGATGTAAGTAGCTTCAACACATCAAGCGTTACCAATATGTCATATATGTTTGATGGCTGTAGTAGTCTTAAAAAGTTGGATTTGAGTAATTTTGATAATTCGAAAGCGAGTTCATTTAATTATTTTTTAAGTGGTTGTACTTCTTTAGAATATTTAGATGTTAGCAATTTTAGTAATAAAAGCATACAAGGCGCTAGTCCAGGATACTTTGAAGGATTGTCAAACCTTAAAACATTAGTATTAACAAATTTCAAGACAGATACATTAACCAGTATGAGAAGAATGTTTTATGGCTGCAGTAGTTTAACATCTTTAGATTTAAGTAGTTTTAATACATCAAAAGTAACAGACATGGCATCTATGTTTTATGGCTGCAGTGGTTTAATCTCACTTAATCTGTCTAATTTTGAAACCCCCGTTTTAACTAATGCGACGCTAACATTTAATAATTGTACTAGTTTAACATCAATAGATTTAAGAAAAGCTGATTTTTCGTCTGTATCATCTAAATCCGATGCATTTAAAAATGTTCCAAATACTTGTGAAGTAATAGTAAAAGATTGCGAACAATATAGCAAATTTAGAAGTTTATGGAATACATCTGCATTTAAAGGTACATTAAAGACAGTAAATAATGATACATGTAGTTAAGATATGGTCTCTATATAATATAGAGGCTTTTTATTATGTGTAAAATAATAAAAAGATATTTAAAAATTAATAAATATATGGTATTATTATATAGAGGTAAGATATATGAGAGAGAAATTAAGTAAAATAGATAAGCCTTTACTTATAAGTAGTTTAATATTATTTATCTTTGGCCTTATTATGGTATTTAGTGCTTCTTCTATGGAATCTTATATGAGATATAATTATAGTCCATATCATTATTTCTTTAGACAACTTATATTTTTAATAATAGGTAGTATTGGTTTTATATTTACTTTGATATTTCCTACGAAGAATTATAAGAAATTAGATAAATTATTATTATTTATTGCTATTATATCTTTAGGAGGTCTTCTTGCATACGGGTATGCTGCGAATAATGCCGTATCTTGGTATAAAATAGGTCCTGTTACTATTCAGCCATCTGAATTTACTAAGATTATATTAATTATATATATGGCTGTATATTATGATAAGAATAGAAATAATTTAGATAATCAGTGGATTATTATTAAACCGATATTATTTGCTATTGTAATAGTGGCTTTAATTGCTATTGAACCTGATTTAGGTACTGGTATTATTGTTATGTTAATTACCTTAATGATGTTTTATGCTGTACCAATTGATAAAAAGAATCGAAGTATCTTTAATAAAATATTTATAGGTGGTATAGCTATAGTAGTACTTCTACTTATAACTGCAGGTACTAGATTATTAAAAAGTTATCAATTAGAAAGATTTAATTTTATTGATCCATGTGAAAGATATCAAGAAGAATCTGGTTATCAATTATGTAATAGTTTGATTGCTTTTAAAAATGGGGGATTAACTGGTAAAGGACTTGGTAATTCTACGCAGAAGTATTTATATTTACCTGAATCTTATACTGACTTTATCTATGCTATAGTAGTAGAGGAATGGGGATTATTAGTGGGTATAACTATATTACTTATATATTTACTAATATTATTTAGAATAATAAAAATAGCTCGTAGAGCTAATAAATTAAGAAATAGTTTAATTGCCTACGGAGTATTTTGCTATATACTTATTCATATCATGATTAATTTACTTGGTATTACTGGATTAATGCCTTTAACTGGGGTACCTCTTCCTTTCTTATCATATGGTGGTAGTTATGCTATATGTATGATGCTTGCTATGGGGTTAGTACAAAGAGTAAGTATTGAGTCGTATAAAAAAGAAATTAAATAGAAAATATATACATTTTTCGATATTTTTGATATAATTAAAATGTATTTAGGAGAGTCGATATAAAGTGAAGAAAATATACACTGCGATTGATATTGGGTCTGATACAATTAAATTTGTAGTAGGAGAATACTTTAATAATAAAGTAAATATTCTTACTTGTCATGAAGAAAAGTCAAAAGGAATAAGAAAGGGTTTAATTGTCGACTCTAATTTAACAATTAATGCTATTAAAGATGGTATTAAAGAATTAGAAAAAAATTTAGGATTAAAAATTAAAAAAGCTATTGTTAATGTTCCTGACTATAATTCTAAGTTTATGTTAGTTACTAGTGCTATTGATATTACTAGTGATGAAGAAGTAATTACTACTGAAGATATAAATAGATTAATAAAATCATCTGTATATTCTAAAATTGATAAAGAGTATGAACTCATTACTGTAGTTCCATTATCATTTATTTTAGATGGTAAAGCAGTTGAGAAACCTGTAGGAGAAAAAGGGAAAAAGTTAGAACTTAAAGGTATAATGATTACTGCTCCAAAAAAGAATATTTATTCTGTTCTTTCAGTTATGGAAGGAGCAGGTATTGAAGTAGTAGATATTACTATATCAGGATTATGCGATTATGCAGAAGTAGATAATAAAAATATTAGTAATAAAATAGGAGCTATAATTAATTTGGGACATGAGACCACTAATGTATCAGTATTTAATAGGGGTAAACTTATGAATACCGAGACAATACAACTAGGTGGTTTGAATGTTGATAAAGATTTGTCTTATATGTTTAATATAAATATGTTTGATGCTAGGGCTATTAAAGAAAAGTTTGCTTCTAGTCATAAAAGATTTATAGCATTAAATGATACATATGAAGTAAAAAATACTGCTGATGAAACTATTAAATTAAACCAGATAGAAGTGACTGAAATAGTAATGGATAGAATTGCTGAACTATTAAAACTAGCAAGAAAGCAAATATTCTTATTGACAAAACAAAGTATTTCTTATATAGTATTAACAGGAGGATTAACTGAAATAAAGGCTTTTAAAAATTTAGTCTATGAAATTTTAGGAAAAGATGTTATAATATTTACAGAAGATACTCTTGGGGTTAGAGATAATAAGTATATAACTGCTCTTGGTATGATTAAATATTTAAATAATAAGATGGAAACAAGGGGTAGAGAGTACTCAATGTTTGATAAGGATGAAGAAGAAGCTCTTATCAATCCAAATAAGAATAAAAAGGACAAGATGAATGTAGCCAAAATATTTGGAAATTTTATTGGTACTAAGGAGGATTAATGATGAATAATATGTTTGGTTTAGAAATGGATCAGTTAGCAAAAATTAAAGTAATTGGAGTAGGTGGAGGCGGATGTAACGCTGTTAATAGAATGTTAGAGTCAGGGCTAAAGGGTGTTGAGTTCATCGTAGCTAATACTGACCTTCAAGTATTAAATAATTCCCTTGCACCAGTTAAATTGCAAATAGGTAGAGAATTGACTGATGGACTTGGAGCTGGAGCAAATCCCGAAATAGGAAGAGAAGCTGCTCTTGAGTCTAAGAGTGAAATAGAAGAAGCGATTAAAGGTGCCGATATGGTGTTTGTAACATGTGGTATGGGTGGTGGAACTGGAACTGGTGCTGCTCCTGTTATTGCTGAGATATCTCAAGATTTAGGTGCTTTAACAGTAGGTATAGTTACTAAACCATTTAGCTTTGAAGGTAAAAAGAGAATGAGTCAAGCTATTGCTGGGCTAGATGAGTTAAAGAAACATGTTGATACTTTAATAGTAATTCCGAATGATAGATTAAGAGAACTAATAGATAAATCAACTCCAATGCTTGAAGCATTTAGAGAAGTTGATAATGTATTGCACAGAGGTGTTCAATCTATATCAGATTTAATTGCGGTATCTGGATTAGTCAATCTAGACTTTGCTGATGTAAAAACTGTAATGAAAGATAGAGGAAATGCTTTAATAGGTATTGGTGTTGGCTCTGGAGAAAATAGAGCAGTAGAGGCTGCACGTCAGGCTGTATCATCTCCATTATTGGAAACATCAATAAATGGTGCTACTGATGCTATTATAAATGTTACTGGTGGTTCTTCTCTTACTTTATTCGAAGTAGAAGAGGCTGCTGAAGTAATTAGAACCGCTGCTAATACTGATATTAATACTATCTTTGGAGCGGTTATTAATGAAAACTTAAATGATGAAGTTATTGTAACAGTAATAGCTACTGGCTTTGAACAACAGAGTGAACCTTTATATCATAGTTTTAATTCTACGAAGAGGGAAGAATTATTTAGGGATTCTGCAGAAGATATAGATGGTGACTTGGATATACCACCATTTTTAAGAGATAGAGATAATTATTAAGCACATTTGTGCTTTTTCTTTTTATCACTTATTAACTATAAGTAAACTTTCTTGCATTTTTTTAGATAACTGTTATAATTATACTAGGATGTGGTATTAAGTGATAGAACTTGAGAAGATAGATGGGATAGGCCCTAAGACAAAAGAATTAATAGAGAAGTTAGGTATTAATAATTGTGAAGAATTGATAATGCATTATCCATTTAGATATGATGTATTAAAAAGAAGCGATATTAGTATATTAAATGATAAGGATAAGATAGTAATAGATGGTATAATTGAAGGTCAACCTACAATTATATATATAAATAAATCTTTAAAGAAAATAATATTTAGAATTAATACAAAGAAAAATATATTTAATGTTACTTTGTATAATAGAGTATATTTATTTCCTGATTTAAAGCCAGGTAAAGAAGTTACAATATTAGGTAGATTTCATAAGTTAAAGAATACTATTGTGGCTTCGGATATTAGGTTTGGATTACTTCCTAATGATGCTAAAATAGAGCCAGTATATAATACTACTGCTGGCTTGACTAGTAAGAGTTTAATTAAATATATAACTAGTGCTCTAGAAGAAGAATATAAAATTGATAATTTAGTACCTAGATATTTAGAAGAAAAATATAATTTAATGTCAAAAGAGGAAGCTTTAAAGAATGTACATATACCTAATGATATTCAAAGTCTCAAGAAAGCAAGGCAAAGGATAAAGTATGAAGAACTATTTATGTATATGCTTAAAGTAAATTATTTAAAAGAAATAATAGCTGCAGATATTAATGCGATTTCTAGAAAGATAGATAGAGTAAAAGTAAATAGTTTTATTAATAAATTGCCTTTTAAATTAACAAAGGACCAAGAAATTGTAGTTGATGAAATTTTAACTGATTTAGAATCAAATAAAAGAATGAATAGGCTAGTACAAGGTGATGTTGGTAGTGGTAAAACAATAGTGGCCTTTATTGCTATATATGCCAATTATTTATCTAAACATCAGTCTGCTTTAATGGCTCCCACTGAAATATTAGCTAGACAGCATTATGAAGAAGCATTAAAAATATTTAGTAAATATAAAACTAATATTGTATTGCTTACTTCTAGTACAAATAATAAGGAAAAGAAGGAAATATATGCTAAATTAGAAAATGGTGAAATAGATTTAATAATTGGTACTCAGTCTTTAATACAGGAAAAGGTTAAATTTAAAAATTTAGGTTTAGTTATTACTGATGAACAACATCGTTTTGGTGTTAATCAGAGAAAATTATTTAAAAATAAGGGTATAACACCTGATGTATTATCAATGAGTGCTACTCCTATTCCAAGAACTTATGCTTTGACAATATATGGAGATACTGATGTATCATCAATTAAAACTAAACCATTAGGAAGAAAGGAAGTTATTACTTACTTTAAGAGGGAAAAGGATATTACTGATGTTCTTGAAATGATGAAAAAAGAATTAGATCAAAAGCATCAAATATATGTGGTGGCCCCAATGATCGAAGAAGACGAGGAAAGTACTAAAGAGAGTGTTAAACTTCTAGAAGAAAAAATGAATAAAGCTTTTGGTAAGATAGCTAAAATAGGTGTAATACATGGTAAACTAGATACTAAAGATAAAAATAAAATAATGTCTGATTTTGAAAATAATAAAATTAATATTTTAATTAGTACTACTGTTATAGAGGTAGGAGTAAATGTACCTAATGCTTCAATGATTGTCATATTCAATGCTAATATGTTTGGTTTATCGACCCTTCATCAATTAAGAGGAAGAGTTGGAAGAAGTGATATACAAAGTTATTGTATCTTAATTGCAGAAGACTCCTACGAAAGATTAAAATTTATGGAAACTACTAATGATGGATTTGAAGTTAGTGAATATGACTTTAAAGAAAGAGGAGAGGGAGATTTGTTTGGTACTATGCAATCTGGTGAATTAGAACTTAAGATGGCTAGTATTAAAAAAGATTTTAAAATGATGGAAAGAGCAAAAGATGATGCTAAAGAATTTATTGGAACTTTACTTACTTTTGATACAAATCCTGAATTTGAAGCATTCTTTAAAGAACTAAAAAAAATAGAAAATTTAGATTAAATGTAAAGTGTAAAATAAATGTAAAATTTACAAAAATCTATTGCAATTTATTAGAATTTATATTATGATTATTATGTCATAGAGATATGACGGACACTCCACGATTTATGTGGGTGTTATAACCAAAACCCCCTGAAGATAGGCCGAGAGGCCTATCACTTTTTTTATGTAAAAGTATTTTTTTTATCTAATATTGATGTAAAAAAGTTTTATAATATGATATAATTATTACAGAGTTAAATTTTGATATAGCAAAGAAATAATAAACTTAAGGATGTGTAGTATATGGGAGAAAAGAAAATAATATTAGGGCAGTTTAATACTAAATCAAATTTGTGGTTAAAGCCTCAAGTAAAAGAATTTATTAAAAATTCTAATTGTAAAATTGCCTATGATCCATTTGCCGGAGCAGGAGATTTACTTACCGCTGTTAGAGAGCAACTTGGATTTAGAAGTTTAATTGGTTTGGATTTAGATGAAGCATTAGATTGGCAAGTTAATGACTCACTTATTGAAATTCCTAAAATAGATGGAGCTATTATCATAACTAATCCTCCATATATTGCTAAACAGTCTGCATCGAGAAAGAAAATAGATTTATCGATGTACTTTTCTACGACCAAATATGATGATATTTATTTAATAGCTCTTGATAGAATGTTAGAAGCTGAAGATTTTGTCGTAGCTATTATACCTGAATCTTTTATTAATTCTAATTATAAGCAAAAATATAGACTATCTTCCATTACAATACTTGAAGAGAATCCTTTTGAGGATACAGAGAATCCTGTATGTGTAGCTTGTTTTGATAATAGAATAAAAGATTATGATGAAATAAAAATATATAAGAATGATAAATTAATAAATACGTTACAAGATATTATGAATATTAGAATTGAACCTAAGAATAATATTAATATTACTTTTAATACTTTAAAAGGATGGCTTGGACTTAGAGCTATAGATAGCACTGATGATATTAAATTTATTAATTTTGATTTTAAGGAAAATATTAAGTATGATTGGAAAAATAGAATAAAAACTAGTTCGAGGCATTTAACACTTATTGATATAGGTATTACTGATGAATTTAAGAATAGATTTATTGATGAGTGTAATAAAATTATTCATGATATAAGAATAAAGTCTTCTGATGTTTTACTTACTCCGTTTAAAGGAAATACCAAAAGTGGAAAAAGAAGAAGAAGATTAGATTTTCGATTAGCTAGAGCAATAATGGAACAAGCTTATGAGAATATAATAAGGAGTGGTAAGAGTGAATAATGTCGATTTTTTTAAATTAAGTTTGGATAATAGCAAATTAAAATTTGATTTTTCGGATCCCAAAGGTACAATAGTTATTCCTTTAACCAAATATGATGAAAATGAACTTGTAAAAGCAGATAAAAAACTCTTTGAATTAATTACCACATATAAGAATATTTATACTGACAAAGAAATACCAAAGGACCAGAAAGATAAATTAGTTAATGATATTTTAGAACTTATTGTTTCAACTAAAAATATTAATTACTCAAGTTTTTGTGTATATTTTCAAGTTCTTGGCTTTAGTTGGAGTATGTTTGTTGATGCTAGATCTAAAGGTTTATTATCAGAAAAAGAATGTATAAGAGTATTAAAAAAGGCGCTAAATTTGTATATCAAAAATAGACACGATATATATATGTCTCATGGGTATAGTCCTATTTCATTACAAGTAAAAAGTGATAGTTCATCTTCAAGGAGAAAAGGACGAGTAGGCTTTAAAAGTTTGGAAAATATAATGATTGAATATGGATTTTCTTTTGTCTCAACTTATGGTGAATTCATGCATAGTAATTCTTATTTTTCACCAGAAAACAATAAAAAATTATTACTAGAAATATTGAAAAAAGAAAATATAAAATTTAATTTCAAGAAAAAGAGAGATGGTAAAAATCCAGATTTAATGTTTAAAATAAATAATCAAATATATATATTAGAGCATAAACTAGCAAGTGGTGCCGGTGGATCACAAAATATGGAGTTAAATGAATTAATATCCTTTATTGATCAAGAAGAGGATAATAATAATATACATTATATAGCTTGTTTAGAAGGAAATGATTTGCACAAAATGAAAGCTTCAAAGCAAGATCCAAAAACAATAACCCAATATAATAATATTATGGAAGCATTAGATAATAATCCTAGTAATTATTTTGTAAATGAATATGGTTTACGGGGATTACTAGGTTCATATTTAAATAAAGAATGATATTATAAGACTAGAAATAGTCTTTTTTTGTCGTTGATTGTTACTTCTATAAGAAAATGATTACAAGTATTATTTATTAAGAGGTGACTTATGAATAATACTAGTGGATTATCTCCTGATGAAGTAAAAGAATCTAGAAAAAAATATGGTAATAATAGTATAACTGGTAAAAATAAAACGACATTTCTGAGTCTGTTTATTGAAACATTAGGTGACCCTATAATAAAAATATTATTAATTGCTCTTTCTATTAAGACAATATTTCTATTTAAAGATTTTGATTATTTTGAGACTATCGGAATAGTAGTTGCAATACTAGTAGCTTCAGTAATATCCGCTATTAGTGAATATGGTTCAAATAAGGCATTTGAAAGAATGCAAGATGAGTCATCTAAAATAAGTGTTAGAGTAATTAGAAATAATTGTGTTACTAGTATTGGAATTGATGATATTGTAAAAGGTGATATTTTAGTTCTTTCATCTGGAGATAGAGTCCCTGCAGATGCTATATTAGTAAAAGGTAAGTTATCAGTAGATGAATCTTCTATTAATGGTGAAACCAAAGAAGCTAAAAAAGAGTTTATTGATAACATAAAAAATTATACAGAAGTAAATAAGATATATAGGGGTACAACTATATATGATGGTGAAGCTTATGCTAAGGTAGTAGAAATAGGTATGAATACATTGTATGGTAAAATGGCCAAAGAATTAACTGAAGTAAATGATGATTCTCCTTTAAAAATAAGATTAAATAAACTTGCTAAGACTATTAGTACGATAGGATATATAGCTGCTATTCTAATATCGATATCTTATTTATTTTCAAAGATATTTATTATGAATAATTTTAATATGGAGTTGATACGGAGTACTTTAACGTTTAATAAATTTTTATCCTGTTTATTAGAAGCTTTAACACTAGCAGTATCTGTTTTAGTAATGTCAGTACCTGAAGGATTACCTATGATGATAACATTAGTGTTATCAACTAATTCTAAGAAGATGCTAAAAGACAATGTCTTAGTAAGAAAAATGGTAGGTATTGAGACTGCTGGTTCGTTAAATATTTTATTTACTGATAAAACAGGTACGATAACTAAAGGTAAAATGGAAGTGGTATCAATACTAGATGGAGATTTAAATGAATATTACTTATTAGATGAAATGAATGATGATTATAAAACTTATATAGAAGATTCATTAATATATAATAATGATTCAGAAATAGATAATGAAACTGGTAAAGTAATTGGAGGTAATATTACTGATAAAGCTCTTCGTAAATATATTAAGAAGAGTAAAGATAATAATATAATAGTGGTAGATAAATTACCTTTTAATAGTAGTAATAAATATTCTTCAGTTATAATTAAAAAGAATAATAAAAAAATAAAACTAATTAAAGGCTCTCCTGATAAAATAATTAAGAATTCTATCAGTTATGTAACCAAAAACAATAATAGAAAAGAAATAGATAAAGAAAAAATATTAAATATAATTGAAAATAAAACAAAAAAAGGTTTAAGGGCCATAGCGGTATCTTATTCAGAAAGTGTTTATCCAATAGATAGTATAAGAAGAAATACTTTAATAGGAGTAATTTTTATTAAAGATGATGTAAGAGATGAAGCGAAAGATAGTGTTAAATTAATAAAAGATGCTGGTGTAGATATTGTTATGGTAACTGGTGATTCAAAAGAAACTGCTTCGAATATTGCTTGTGAAGTAGGTATACTAGAAAATGATAGTGATATAGTTATTACTTCTAAAGAATTAGAAAAATATACTGATGAAGAATTAAAACAAGAAATTAAAAATATAAAAGTGGTAGCTAGAGCAATGCCTGAAGATAAAAAGAGATTAGTAAATATAGCTAAAGAAATAGGATTAGTTACAGGTATGACAGGAGATGGAGTAAATGATTCCATTGCTTTAAAGAAAGCTGACGTATCCTTTGCTATGGGAAGTGGAACGGAAGTAGCTAAGGAAGCTTCTGATATTGTTATATTAGATGATAATATATTATCAATATCTAGAGCTATTTTATATGGAAGAACAATCTTTAAAAATATAAGAAAATTTATTATCTTTCAACTTACTGTTAATTTATCGGCAGTATCTTTAGCTCTAATAGGACCTTTTATTGGAGTACCATCTCCTATCGGAGTAATTCAAATGTTATGGATAAATATGGTCATGGATACTCTCGCTGGTCTTGCTTTCTCATATGAAGTGCCACGAATCGAATATATGAAAGAACTACCTAAAAAGAGAGAAGAGAATATTATTAATAAATATATGCTACATGAAATATTAGTATCTGGTATTTATAGTTTGATAATATGCTTATTATTTTTAAAACTTCCAATATTAAATAATTTATTTATGGATTATAATCATAGGATGACTTCATTTTTTACTTTATTTATCTTTTTAGCGGTCTTTAATGCTTTTAATGCAAGGACGGAAAGAATGAATATATTCGCACACTTAAAAGAAAATAAAATGTTTTTATTGATAATATTTTTTATTATTATTGTTCAAATATCGATAATATATTTTGGTTTTAATATCTTTAATACTACAAGAATAACTATATTTGAATTCATGATTGTATTAATTATATCAATGACTATAATACCAATTGATTTTATAAGAAAATATATAATTAAAATAAATAAAAAAAATTGACTATATTGGCATTTTATGCTATATTATATGTGCAAGGGGAAAAGATAAATATAAAGAAAGAGAATACTCTTTTTCTTTTTTCGTAAGGTGATAGTATGGAAGAATTAGAATTATATGCTAAAGAAAATAATATACCAATAATGCAAAAGGATGGTATATTATATTTATGCAAGTTTATAAAAGATAATAATATAAAAAACATCTTAGAAATAGGCAGCGCTATTGGGTATTCTAGTATAATGATGGCAAGTATTAATGATGATATAAGAGTTACTACTATTGAAAGAGATAAAGATAGGTATACACAAGCAGTATCTAATATAAAAAAATATCATCTAGAAGATAGAATAAATATAATCTATGGTGATGCATGTGATATAGAAGTAGAAGGCATTTATGATTTAATATTTATCGATGCTGCTAAAGGAAAGAATACTTACTTCTTTGAAAAATTTAAAAGTAATCTAAATAAAGATGGAGTAATAATAACAGATAATTTATCCTTTCATGGATTAGTTGAAGACTCTTCTTTAATTAAGACAAAGAATCAAAAAGGAATAGTAAATAAAATAAAAAGTTTTATTGAATTTCTAGATACTAATAAAGAGTTTATAACTACATACGTAGAAATTGGAGACAGAATATCAATATCAAAAAGGAGAATAGATAATGAGTAATTTAGTAGTAATTCCAAATGATAAAGAAGATATTAAATTATTAATAAATAAAAATATATCTGAATTAATCATTGGAGTTAAAAATCTTTCTATTTATAATTTAGAATTAGATATAGATAGTATTATCGAATTAAGTAAGAATATTAATATAACAATAGCTATTAACAAAATGATTCATAATAGTGATTTGGGTTATGTAAGAGAGGTATTATTTAAAGTAAAGAATACTAATATTAATATATTATTTCAAGATCTAGGAGTATTTAATATTATTAAAGAATTAGAATTAGATAATAAACTAATAATATATGGTGAACATTTAAATCTAAGTATTGGAAGTAATACTTTTTATAAAGAACATGGTATAAGTAGCACTTATATATCTTCTGATATTACTTATATAGAGATAAATAGTATTAAAGAAAAAACTAATATGGAAGTATATTATACTGTATATGGATATTTACCTATTTTTTATTCTAGGAGAAGTCTTCTTACTAATTATTTTAAATATATCGAGAAAGATAAGAAGGGGGATACTTACTATATATTTGATAAGGATAATAAGTATATGATAAAAGAAAAAGAATATGGTACTATTATTTATAGTCCATTAGTTAATTTAATAAATGAATTAGATAAAATTAAAAATATTGATAATTTTGTAATAGATTTATCTTATATAGAAGATATTTCAATTATTGATAATTTTATTAATAATGAAAAAGGAGAGAATACATATACTGGATTCTTTGATAAAAAGACGATATTTAAGTTAAAGGAGGAAGAATAATGAAGAAAATAGAATTACTTGCTCCTGCGGGTAACTTAGAAAAATTAAAATTTGCTTATATGTATGGAGCGGATGCCTGCTATATCGGAGGAAGAGATTTTTCTCTTCGAGCTAATGCTAAAAACTTTAGTACAGAAGAAATGGAAGAAGCAGTGAATTTTGCTCATAATTTAAATAAAAAAGTTTATGTAACAGTAAATATTGCTTTTCATAATGAAAATGAAGATAAATTGTTAGAATATTTAAAAGAATTAGAAAGGATAAAAGTAGATGCTCTAATAATATCCGATGTCCTAGTAATAGATTTAATAAATAAGAATAAACTTAATTTAAAGATGCATATTTCTACTCAAGCCTCTACATTAAATATTGAAACAGTTAAGTTTTGGAAGTCTCTTGGCATAGAAAGAGTTGTTTTGGCTAGAGAATTATCGAGAGAAGAAATTAAGGAGATAATTGATAACACTGGTATGGAAGTAGAATGCTTTATTCATGGAGCTATGTGCTCTTCATACTCTGGTAGATGTGTATTATCTAATTATTTAACTAACCGAGACGCTAATAGAGGTGGATGTGCTCAAATATGTAGATGGGAATTTCCTTTATATGATGAAAATAATAATATAATCGAGAGTGATACGAAATTTACAGCATCTTCTAAAGATTTAATGATGATTGATTATATTAAAGATATGATAGATATTGGTGTATCATCATTAAAAGTAGAAGGAAGAATGAGGAGTAATTATTATGTAGCTACAGTTATTAATACTTATCGTAGTATGATAGATGATTATTATAATAATAGTTTAACTGAGGAAAAGATAAGTCATTATAAAAAGATATTAGAGCGTGTTGCTAATAGAGAAGCAGTACCTCAGTTCTATAATGGATTACCTAGTGTTAATGAACAATACTATTTAGGTAGAAATGAAGTATCTAATCAAGATTTTTTAGGTATAGTAGATGATTATAACGAAGATACTAAAATGGTAACCATTACAGAGAGAAATTATTTTGAGACTGGTGATGTTGTTGAAATATTTGGACCTAATATTGAAGCTTTTAGTTTTACTATGCCAGATATATATAATGAGGATGGCGAAAAAGTTAATATAGCGAGACATCCTGAAGAGATATTAAAATTTAAATTAGATAAAAAAGTATATAAAGGAGACATGATAAGAGTAAAAATTGATTAACAAAAAAAGGAAAAAGAGAATATACTAAAAGAGTAAAATAATTATTGACAAAATAATAAATTAATAGTACAATTTTGAATTGTAATGAAAATTATAAAGAAGGAGAAAGAAAATAGAATGAATGATAATAAAGTATATCTAACTGATGAAGGATTTCTTGAGTTGGAGGAAGAGTTAAATGAACTTAAAAATGTTAAAAGACCGGAAGTAATTAAAGCTTTAAAAGAAGCTAGAGCACTTGGAGATTTATCAGAAAATGCTGACTATGATGCTGCTAGAGCAGAACAAGCACAAGTAGAAGGAAGAATCCAAGAATTAGAAAAAATAATGGAGAATGCTCACATCATTAAAAAAGGAAGTACTGATAAAGTATCTTTGGGTACTACTGTTAAAATTAAATATGTTGATGATGATGAAATAGAAGAATACAGAATTGTAGGTTCTAAAGAAGCAGATCCATCAAATAATAAAATTTCTAATGAGAGCCCTATAGCTAAAGCAATAATGAATGCTAAAGTAGGGGATGTTAAGAAAGTAGCATCACCTAATGGTGAATACGAAGTAGAAGTAGTAGCAATCTGCTAAGGAGGTAAATGATGAAAAAGGTAGTAAACTACAAAGTAGAAGGAAAAGAATGGGAAGAGGCTAAAACGAAGGCGTTTGAAAAAATAGTAAAGAAAGCAAAAGTAGATGGTTTTAGACAAGGTAAATGTCCTAGAAATATATTTGAAAAGAAATATGGTACTGGAGATATTATTTCTGAAGCTATGGAAGAAATGATTGATGTTAAATATAAAGAAGCAATCATTAAAGATAAACTTCTTCCAGTAGTAGAACCTAAATTAGAAATAGTAAAAGCAGATGATAAAGGTTTTGAAGTAAATATGACATTTATTCTAGAACCAGAAGTAACTTTAGGTAATTATAAAGGATTAAAAGTTAAGAAAGAAAAAGTATCAGTTACTAAAGAAGAAATCGAACATGAAGAAGGCCATATCTTAGATAGATTTGCTGAATTAGTATCAAAAGATGGTAAAGCTGAAATGGGTGATACTGTTATCATTGACTTTAAAGGATTCAAAGATAACGAGGCTTTTGAAGGAGGAAGTGCTGAAAACTATTCTCTAGAATTAGGTAGTCATTCATTTATTCCAGGCTTTGAAGAGGGAGTAGTAGGAATGAAAAAAGAAGAATCTAAGGATATTAACTTAACATTCCCAGAAGACTACATGGCTAAAGATTTAGCAGGAAAAGAAGTTGTATTTAATGTTACACTACATGATATTAAGAAGAGAGTTATACCAGAATTAGATGAAGAGTTCTTCAAAGATTTAGATATGGAAGGTGTAACTAATAAAGAAGAATTAGACAAAAAAGTAGAAGAAGAAATTCTTGCTCAAAAAGAGGAAATGGCTGATAATAAATTTACTGAAGATCTACTAGAAGCTGCTTCTAAAAATATGAAAGTAGAAATAGATGAAGAAATAATAGATGATGAAGTAAAATATATGTATGAAGATTTTACTAAGAGACTACAAGGAACTGGTATTAGTGAAGAATTATATTTTGCATATTCTAAGACTACTAAAGAAGATGTTATGAAAGACATGAAGAAAGAAGCAGAAGTAAGATTAAGATATAGATATTTACTTGAAGCTATTATTAAAGAAGAAAAAATAACTACAACAGAAAAAGAAGCTAAAGATGAAGTTAAGAAAATTGCAAAAGAAAATAACATTACAGAAGAACATGCTATGGAACATTTAGGTAATTTAGATAGAGTTAAATTTGATTTAACTATGAAGAAAGCATTAGATGTATTAAAAGAAAATAACTAAAATAACTAAGGTGATTTAAATGAGTGTATTTAGGGCGGTAATACTTGGAATAATTCAGGGGGCAGCGGAATTTTTACCAATATCATCATCTGCACACTTAATATTAGTTCCTTACCTTTTTGGGTGGAAAGAATCAGGCTTATCATTTGATGTAGCCTTACACTTTGGTACCATGTTAGCTATACTAGTAGTATTCTTTAATGAATGGTTGATTATGTTTAGGGATGCTATTAGATGTATTAAAGAAAAGAAACAAAATAATAATGGAAAAATGTTCTGGTATTTGTTAGCTGCTACTGTGCCTGCCGCTATTGTAGGAGTTCTATTTGATGATATAATAGAAAATATTATTAGAAATAAAATATGGATTATTGCTCTTGCTTTGGCAGTAATGGGACTACTTATCTTCATAGGAGATAAATGGGCTAATTATCACTATAAGATAGAAAAGAAATTTGAAGACATTACCTTAAAGGAAGCAATAATAATAGGCTGTGCTCAAGTATTTTCTTTAATACCAGGTTTTTCTAGATCTGGTACAACGATATTAGCAGGTCGTCTTCAAGGACTATCCAAGGATGCTGTAACAAAGTTTACATTTCTTTTATCAGTGCCAGTAATATGTGGTGCTACTATCTTAAAAATAACTGATTTAGAATTAACTAAAGAAGTAATAATTGGTATATTATCATCATTTGCTATGGGAATTATATCAATAAAATTCTTATTAAGTTATATTAAAAAACATGATTTCTCAGTATTTGCTTTTTATAGAGTAATACTAGCATTAATAGTGTTCATAAAATTAATATTTTTTAAATAAATATTAATTTTTTGCCGTAATAGTATAATGGTATTACGAGGCCATGGTAAGGCTTTAATCGGTGTTCAATTCACCGTTACGGCACCATTAAAGAATCTGGTTGAACTTTGGTTCAATTTACTAATAAATATCAATTCTAGAAATGGAATTGTTTTTTTGTTGTATGAAAAGAAAGGGATGAATTAATGGTAAATATACTGATGTTGTTAACGATATACATGATGATAATGTTTGTTAATGGTAAAATAAGAATGTAGGAAAAATGGAATATAAAGATGTCGGAAAAC
>CAMUXV010000018.1 GCA_947164795.1 uncultured Caryophanales bacterium
AACCTACATTTTTATTTTCAACTTTTCCTACATTTTTATATTGACTTTTACAATTGATAATGAAATATATGAAAAAGTAAAGGATTATTCTAAAGAGAGAAATAGAGTAATTACATATTTTGAAATAGGTAGACTTCTTAATGAAGCTGGAAAACATTATGGAGAAGGAATTATTAGGAAGTACTCTAAAAAATTACAAATTGATGTTGGCAAAAAATATAATGAAAGGACATTAAGGAGAATAAGACAGTATTATGTAACATTTAAAGACGAAAAATGGTCGCCACTTGCGACCAAATTGACATGGAGCCATTACATAGAACTTTTGCCATTAAAAGATATTAATAAAATTGAGTACTATATAGATCAGTGTATGGCATTTAATTTAAGTCGTAATCAGTTAAGAGAAAAAATTAAGAATAATGAATATGAAAGATTGCCTGAAGAAACTAAAATAAAATTAGTTAATAAAGACGAGTCTAATGTTCAAGATTTTATTAAGAATCCGATAATCATACGTAATCCTAATAATATCGAAGTTATTAAAGAAAAGACATTACAAAGATTAATTTTGGAAGATATACCATCTTTTTTGAAAGAACTAGGTGATGGGTTCACGTTTATTGATAATGAATATAAGATAAAAATAGGAAATAGGTATAATTATATTGATTTACTTTTATATAATATAGATTATAACTGTTATGTTGTGCTTGAATTAAAAGTAACAGAATTAAGGAAAGAATATATTGGACAAATAGAAGTATATATGAATTATATAGATAATAATTTAAAAAAATCTAGTCAAGATAAAACAATCGGGATTATTATTGTTAGAAAAGATAATAAGTTTATTATGGGATATCGTTCTGATAATAGGATAATATCTAAGGAATATGAATTGGTTTAAGGGGGAATATAAATACATGAATTTTTATAACGAAATAAAACAAAAATTAATTGATAATGAAATTTATGAAAAAGTAAAGGATTATTCTAAAGAAAGAAATAGGGTTATTACTTATTATGAGGTTGGTAAACTACTAGTAGAGGCACAAGGTGGAGAAGAAAGGGCTAAATATGGTGATAATTTAATTAAAGAATATTCTGATAAGTTAGTAGAAGAAGTTAATAAGAAGTATGATATAACTACATTAAAGAGAATGAGAAAATTTTATTTTTTAATTCAAAAAGGTGCACCATTGGCGCACCAATTAAGTTGGAGTAATTATGTTGAAATATTACCAATAAATGATGTCAACGCTTCAAAGTATTATATAGATATTTGCGTCAATCAAAATTTAACTAAAAGACAGCTTCGTGAAAAAATTAAAAATAATGAATATGAAAGATTACCTGAAGAAACTAAAATAAAACTGGTTAATAAGGATGAATCTAATGTTCGGGATTTTATTAAGAATCCAATTGTTATACATAATCCTAATAACATTAATGTTGTTAAAGAAAAGGTTCTTCAGAAATTAATACTCGAAGATATACCAACTTTTTTGAAAGAGTTAGGTAATGGGTTCACGTTTATTGATAATGAATATAAGATAAAAATAGGAAATAGGTATAATTATATTGATTTACTTTTATATAATATAGATTATAATTGTTATGTTGTGCTTGAATTAAAGGTAACAGAATTAAAGAAAGAACATATTGGGCAAATAAAAGTATATATGAATTATATAGATAATAATCTTAAGACTATTAATCAAGATAAGACTATAGGGATAATTATATGTAAGAAAGATAACAAGTTTATTATGGAGTACTGTAGTGATACTAGAATATTATCTAAAGAATATATAATTATTTAAAAAAAGAAAGGAGCATTAATCGCTCCTTTTATATGTAAAGTATATAATAATATCTACTTGGTATTATTATATGTTATATAATTATATTTATACTTAGACTTAGTCTTTTTTTAATATTTTTCTTATTATTATTGTTATTGATATTATGATAAATAATATTAAGATAGAGAGTAAATTTATTGGGTAATATTTTAGAATATAGATATCAAAGATGGTATTATTTTTGAATAATTTATATGATACTATTACTAAGATTATTATTAATGGTATATTTATTATTTGTTTATTATTTTTAGTAATTGTTTCTTTTATATAGTATAGACTAGTAATTATACCGATAAATGAGCTTAATATCCAGGCAAGTGAGAAGAAGTTTTCTATTCTGTCGATAAAGTTAAATAGGGATGCTTTTTTTAATGATACATAGGCTGGGTACTGATATATTTGTATTAGATATTCTCCAAGTATAGAGTTTGATATTATTGATATTAGAAATAATATAATGGAGGATATTATATAACCAATAATGATATGTTTTATTATTTTGTTATTATTTGTTATATTTTGTTTTGGTATCATTAAAAGACTAAAACATGGTATTGTTGTTAATAAGCTATTTATTAATCCTGCTTTTATAGGACCTATTATACCGTTTTCTAGAAAGGGTTTTAGATTATTTATATCTATTTCTTTTTTTATGGAGAAGATGGCTATTACTAATAAGATAAAAAATATTAATGTAAATATAGAACTTATTCTAGATATGGTTTCAATCCCTTTATTTAGAGAGAAGTATAATGTTACTGATAGGAGTATCATTATATAAAGAATATTTGTATCAGATAAATATTGAGATACGATAAAATTACTTAGATTAAATAGTATTGTTATAGCTATGATAAAGAATAATCTTATTAAGGTATAGTTTATGATAGTTCCTAGATATTTTCCATATAAATGGTTTATTTTTTCTTTGATATTTAGTTCTTGTTTATAATTTAAGATAAAGATAAATACTAATAATGGTATAATACTTGTTACAAAACTTATTAGTACTCCGATATATGAATTAACAGAAGCATACTTAATCGTAGTATATAGACTTAGTCCTATTGAAGAAGATAAAAATGTTAAAATAAAAAGGGAAGTAAACTCGATACTATCTATTTTTTTTGACATAGGTTATTTCCTCCTTTATTTTTCCTTTTTCATATAAGTTTATTTTAGAATTTATATTTAGTTCTAGATTAGGATAATTATATTTATACCAATTATGAAGGTTTTGTTTTAGATATTTGGGATTATCTTTATGATAGATATCTTGAAAGTTAAAAATATCTGTATTATAAGTATTTCTTATATTAGTAAATGTATTTAATGTATTTTCTTTGATATAATTATTAAAATAATCTTGAATATCTTTTACTTTTTCTTTATCTTCAATATTAGTGTTTGTTACTATTTCATATGTTTTTGCTTTACCAGTAATTGTAAGATTTATTTTGTTATTTTTGATATCTGGTTTGTATTTTGTTTTAATATTATATAGTTCAAAAGTTATATATCCTTCATTATAGGGGATTGTTATTATGGTACTATTTAGACTATTTCTTATTATATTTAGGTATTTAGATTCATCTAAAGATAGGGTTGATAGATAATTTGTATCTTTAAATATGGCAAGTGGTCCTATTT
Source organism: uncultured Caryophanales bacterium (assembly GCA_947164795.1). Taxonomy (GTDB): domain Bacteria; phylum Bacillota_I; class Bacilli_A; order RF39; family UBA660; genus CAG-302. Next base: position 3,522 of record CAMUXV010000018.1, read on the forward strand.
TAACAGTTCCTTTGTAGTTAGTGGATGTTTTATTTTCTTCTTCTTCAGCAACATTTATATTTCCTTCGACATATAGGGTAGGAAGAATAATTTCTTTATAGGGATTTAAGTACATGTCTGTTAAATCATTTATTGTTATTAGTGTTGTATATCCTTCTTTTTCTGATGCTTTTAGGGAAGATACGATATTTGATGATGATAAATTATCTAAGAGAGTTTGGATGGTTATTCCTTTTAGATCTTCTTTATCAGGAGCTAATAGTATTAGTGTTTCTCCCCTTATTTCTGGATTTCTTATGAAATAATCTAATACAACATCTAGTTTGTTCTCGATTACTTCTTTAGACAATATTATTATTTGGGTTTGAGTAGTATATAGTTTTCTTGGGGATTCTAAGACTATTTGGGATAGTCCTTCAGATAGAGAAGTTGAAGTAGATGTAAAGTTTATAAAGGTTGGTTCATTACTAGAAGAGGTATCTTGTTTATTTACGGAGTTTATTACTTGTGTTATTAAAGTGTATTCATTTGTTTCTTGGGAATAATCTACTGATATGGCAGTAGTTATGGCAATATCATTTAATTCTCGATAGTTTTGGCATCCTGTTAGTAGAAGTATTAATAATAGATATTTTATTTTTTTCATATGATCTCCTTATTTAGATATTTGTTTTGTTATATTTTTGGAATAATATTTATCTCTTTTTGTTCTTTTTATTAATGGAAATTTTATGATACTATCTTTTAATCCTTCGATTGATAGAGGTGCATATGGTATTAAGTATGGCTTATTAAAGGAATTAATAGATGCTAAATTAGTTATAAAGTAGATAAATATCATGAATACTCCAAACATACCGAAAGTAGTTCCTCCGAGCATGAAGAGAAGTCTGTACCATTTGATGGCATTTATTAGTTCTGGCTCAGTAAATAATAGAGCTGATATTGCTGTAATTGCTTCAATTATTATCATAATAGGAGACACGATTCCGGCATTAACAGCGGCTTCCCCTAAGATTAGAGCTCCGACAACTGAGATAGCTGATCCTCCAATATTTGGTATTCGCATATCTCCTTCTCTTAGAATGTCAAAAGATAGGAGCATAAGTAATGCTTCAAAAAAAGCGGGAAATGGTACAGTACTTCTTTGTGATGCAAAATTTATTAGTAGTTCTAATGGTAACATTTCTTGATTGAAAGTAGTAATTGCTATATAGGCACCAGGAGTTATAATTGTTATTAAAAAGGCTGTATATCTTAGTATTCTTGTTAAAGAGTTATTCATGTATTTGGAATCTTTATCATCTTCAGATATAAAGAAATCATTAAATGATATAGGCATTATTAAGGCAAAAGGGGAGTTGTCGACGATTATTACTGTTTTACCGTTTAATAAGGCGTCACATACTTTATCTGGTCTTTCTGTTGATATAATAGTAGGGAAAATACTTTTATATTCTTTTTGTAATAGATTTTTTAGTGTACCTGAATCTATTATTTTATCTATTATGATACTATTTAGTTTTTTGATTATTTTATTTTCTATTTCAGAAGAGGATATTCCATCGATATGAAGAATACTTATTTTTGTTTTGGTATATCTACCTAAGAATAAATCTTTATTCCATAGTTTATTTGATTTGATTCTTCTTTTGATTAATCCAATATTTGTTTCAATATTCTCAGTAAAAGAATCTTGAGAAGATCGAATGGTCATTTCTGTTGTTGGTTTATCAATACTTCTTGAAAGGTTTTGTTTTACTTCTAGGGCTAGTGAGTAGTCATCTTCGATTAAAAGAATAACAAAGCCATTATTTAGATAGTTTACTATATCATTAAACCCATTTATTTCTTTTATTTTAATATTTGCTATATTATTTTTTATAGTATCATATAAGAAATCTTTTTCGTTATATTTTTTTTCTATTTTATCTAGACTTCTATATATAAAGTCTGATAATTTATCTTGAGATGTTAGTGCTTCATGATAGATGATATCTATTCTTTTTTCTTTAATATATTTTTGTCTATATATAATGTATGAACTATTATTTGTTTCTTCTTTTAATTTATTTATTATTTTATTATTCATAGTGCACCTTCTTTAATTTAGTATGTGAAAAAAATGGTAATAATATAAGTGATTTGTTTTATTCTTTTATTTAGAATAAAAATTGGATAATGTTATTTTCTTGTAGTGGTCATTCAAACTATTTTATTTGTTTGACCATCAATTAAAAAAATAAAAAATAAAAAGATTTTAGAGTTGTTGACTAAAAAGGGTAATTAATATATAATGTTAATGAAAGATGTGATGAGTATGAAAAAGTTTATGACTATTATTTTTGTTGTTATGATAATAGTTATGCCTATATATAATGTAAAAGCTAAAACATTAGGAGATTTAAAGAATGAACTTAGTGCCTTAGAGAAAAAATATACTGAGGCTAATAATAATAAAAATATGACTACTGAGCAAATTAATAGTCTTACTAGTGAAATTAATGCTATTACTAGTAGACTTGCTAGTATTAAAAATGATATTAAAAATACAGAAGATGAAATTAAAGATAATGAAGATACTATTGAAAAAAAGAAAGAAGAGACTAATGAACTTCTTAAATTTCTTCAGGTGTCGTCAGGAGAGAATGTATACTTAGAGTATTTATTTGAAGCTGATTCTTATACTGATTTTATTTATAGGTATGCTATTGTATCACAGCTTACTGATTATAATAATAATTTAATGGAAGAGTTAGAGGCACTTATTACTTCTTTAGAAAAAAAGAAAGAGACTCTTGCTAGTAATAAAACCAATTTAGAAAATAGTAGTAGAGAATTAGAAAGTAAGATGGTTACTCTTAGGGCTAATTTATCTAGTTATCAAGAAGAAGGTACTACGATTGAACAAGATATTGCAGATATGAAAAAAGAGATTAAGAGGTATGTTGATAAAGGATGTAAAGATAATGAAAATATTACTACTTGTGGTATTAGTAATACTATGGTTAATGCTACAGGATGGAATTATCCTTTAGCTAGAGGTTGTGTTACCAGCGAATATGTTGGATATGGACAAAGAACTGATTGGAGTGGTTCTGTCAGTGGACATCATGGTATTGATTTGGATTGTGTAGGTGAAGGAACGACAGTTTATGGTGCTGCGAATGGTACAGTAGCTAGAGTTGTATATAGATCTAGTTGTGGTGGTAATATGGTATTTGTTTATCATAGTGTTAATGGTACTCCATATACTACTGTTTATATGCATTTACTAAGTATTAGTGTAAGTGAAGGGCAAGCGGTTACACCTATGACTAAGATAGGTGAAGTAGGTGGTGGAAGTACAAGGAGTTATGATGCTTGTACTGGTGGAACACATCTTCATTTTGGTGTTGCCTATGGTCATAATGCTTATGCCTTTAATTCACATTCGTTTAATCCAAGGAATATTTATAATTTCCCTGCTCTGGTATATAGTAGTGGTGGATATTTTAGTAGATAATAAAGGGCAGGTAAGCCCTTTTTCTAAAGGAGGATATTATGGAAGGATTATCTTATCAAGAAGTAGAGTATAGAAAAGAAAATGGTCTTTCTAATAATGTAGAAGTTAAGAATACGAGGAGTATTAAAGATATTATTAGAAGTAATACAATTACAATATTTAATATTTTAAATATTTCTTTATTTATTCTTGTACTAACTACTGGTTATATTCAAAATGCTACTTTTGTTACTACTATTATTTTTAATACATTTATATCCATTTATCAGGAAATTAAAGCTAAGAGAATACTTGATAATATTAAAATTAATAAAAAGGATGAAGTAACTGTTATAAGAAGTGGTAAAAAAGAAGTGATTTCTAAAGAAGAAATTGTTATGGATGACGTAATCTTTTTATCATCAGGTGATTCTATTGTTACTGATATGTTGGTACTTAAATCTTCTTCTTTAGAGGTAGATGAATCTATTATAACAGGGGAAGCTGATGCTATTATTAAGAGAAAAGATGATAAGATTATGTCTGGTTCTTTTGTTACTAGTGGTTCTGGTTATGCTAAAGTAATTAGTATTGGAAGAAATGATTATGCTAGTAATTTAGTGAAAGAGGCATCAGAAATTAAGGATAATTCTTCTTTTTTACAGAGAACTATTAATAGTATATTTAAAGTAATTACTATTCTTATTATTCCAGTTGGAATAATGCTGTTTGTTAGTCAGTATTTCTTTAGTCATCAAAGTTATAGTGAAGCTGTATTAGGAGCAGTTGCTGGTATTATTGGAATGATACCAGAAGGATTAGTTCTTCTTACTTCAATTGCCTTAACAGCGGGTGTTATTAAGATGGCTAGAAAGAAAGTAATTATTCAAAGACTTCATGGTATTGAAATTCTTTCTTGTACTGATGTTCTTTGCCTAGATAAAACTGGTACTATTACCGATGGTACAATGGAAGTAGTAGATGTAATATCTATGGATAAAAGAGTTAATGTTTATGAGGTTATTTCTAATATTTTAACTGAAGAAGCTAATAATGCTACAGATATTGCTTTAAAGAAGAAATTTGGTGTTAAGAATGATTTGAATGTAATAGATAGAATTCCTTTTTCATCGGCTTTAAAATGTAGTATTACTAATATTGATAATGTTAATTATTATTTGGGAGCACTTGAATATATTACTGATAAAAGTATTAATGATTATGTGGAATTAGGTGAGTACCTGGAAAAGGGTTATAGAATTCTTACTCTAGCTCGTGGTGAAGACAAGAAAGTTATATCTTTTATAATACTTAAAGATAATGTTAGAAAGTCCGCAAAAGATACTTTAAAGTATTTTAGAGAAGAAGGGGTGGATATTAAAGTAATATCTGGGGATAATCCGATTACTGTTTCTAATATACTAAAGGGTCTTGATTTTGAAGGATATGATTTATATATAGAAGGTAAAGATTTACCTGATAATGATGTAGAACTTATTAGAGTAGTTAATGAGAAAAAAATATTTGGTAGAATGAAACCACAAGATAAACAGAGAGTTATCAGGGCTTTAAAAAAGAATAATACTGTTTCAATGATAGGAGATGGTGTTAATGATATACTAGGTCTTAAAGAAGCAGACTGTGGTATTTCACTTGGAAGTGGTGTTAGTGCTGCGAGAGGTGTATCAGAGGTAATATTAACTGATGACGATTTTGCTAATTTACCTAGTATTGTTAATGAAGGTAGAAGAGTTGTTAATAATATTGAAAGGGTATCTTCTATGTATTTGATTAAAACGGCTTATTCGTTCTTTTTGTCGCTTATGGTTATTTTTCTAGGTCATGAATATCCATTTTATCCAGTACAATTATCACTTATTAGTGCTTTTTGTGTAGGTATTCCATCGTTCTTTTTGGCATTTGAACCTAATTATAATAAGTCAGAAAAGAACTTCTTGGTAAAGGTATTTAGAAATGCTATTTCTAATGGATTAGTTGTTGCTTTAAATATTTTTGCTATTATTATGATATGTAGTGTATTTCATAAAGAATTTGAAACTTATCGTTTAGTCGTAGTATGTCTTACTGGTTTTATAACATTAAGACTATTATATACAATATGTAAACCACTTAGTATGTGGAGAAAGATATTACTTATATTTTGTTCATTATCATTTATTATTTTATTAATATTATTTCCAGACTTGTTTTTAGTTTCTAAATTTAGTATAATAAGTGTCGTTTTGATTTTACTTTTTGCTTTTATTGATACTTATGTTATAGATTTTTTTGAGAAATTATATGATAAAATTATTGATAGAATAAGAGGAGTTATAAATGAAAGAAAAAAAAGAAAAGAAAAAAATTAATTATCTTAGAATTTTATGGATATCAGGAGTATATATTATTTTATTAATAATATTATATCTTGTTATTATCTATAAAGTTGAATATGAAGGAAGATGATAATATGTTCGTTGATGAAGTTGTTATGAGTATAGAAGCGGGTTCTGGTGGTAATGGTTGCCTAGCTTACAGGAGAGAAAGTTATGTTCCTATGGGAGGACCTTTTGGGGGTTCTGGTGGTAAGGGAGCTGATATTGTCTTTAAAGCAGACTCTGGTCTTAAGACTTTGATTGATTTAAGATATCAAAAAAAGATAAAAGCTGATAATGGAGAAAATGGTCTTGGTAAAGGTATGAATGGTGCTCATAGTGATAATTTAATTGTAAAAGTTCCGGTTGGTACGACAGTAAGAGACTGTGATACTGATGTTATTATTGCTGATTTAACTCACCATGGAGAAGAAGCTACGATTGCATATGGAGGTAGAGGTGGAAGAGGTAATGTAGCATTAGCTACAAGAAGTAATCCGTGTCCATCATTTGCTGAAAAAGGTGAACCAGGAGAGACTAGAAAAATAAAAGTAGAACTTAGAATGTTAGCGGATGTAGGTCTTGTTGGTATGCCAAGTGTTGGTAAGAGTACGATACTATCTATGATATCTAATGCTAATCCTAAGATAGCAAGTTATCATTTTACAACATTGTCTCCTAATCTGGGAGTTGTTAAAACAAAGAAGAATGATTTTGTTGTAGCAGATCTTCCTGGTTTAATTGAAGGAGCAAGTGAGGGAGTAGGACTTGGTCATAAATTTTTAAAACATATTGAAAGAACTAAGATTCTTGCTCATGTTATTGATATGTCTAGTGAAGAGGGGAGAGATCCTTATGAAGATTATGTGGCTATTAGAAAAGAATTAGAATCATTTAGTCCAAAACTTTTAATGAAACCAGAGATTATTATTGCTAATAAGATGGATGGAGAAAAGGCTAAAGATAATTTAGAAGAATTTAAAAAGAAAATAAATAATAAGGATATTTTTGAAGTTACCGCTTTAATAAATGAAGGACTTGATAATGTTATTGATAAATTATCTGATATGGTTGATGATATTGAAGATAAACCTTTATATGAAGACGATGTCATAGAAAGTCATGTGTTATATAAATTTAAGATGGAAAAACCTTTTACTATATCTAAAGATGGAGATGTCTTTGTTGTAAGAGGAGACCAAATAGAAAAATTATTTAGAATGACAAACTTTAATACGGAAGAAGCATATGATAGATTTTCGAATAAACTTAGAAAAATTGGTGTTGATGAAGAATTAGTTAAGCATGGTATTAAAGATGGAGATACAGTAAGAATACTTGATTTTGAATTTGAATGGACTAGATAAATTACCTAGTCCATTTATTTTTATAAAAAAATCAAATATTGTATTTTAAAAATGATTATTTTGTGTTAAAATATAGTATGAGTAGGAAAGGTGGTAAGAATATGGATAGTATCCTTTTAATTGCTGTAGCAGCTTCTTTACTTGCTATTATCCTTATTGTTATTACTATTGTGATTATTAAGAGTAATCAAAATAAGAAATATAAAAAAGAAGTAGAAAGATTAGATATAGAGAAAAATAATTTACTTGGTGTACCTGTTCTTAGTGAAATATCTAAAGTCAAGGAACTTATTAAAACAGATAATCTAAAAGATAAAATGGAAGATTGGGATAGTACTTTTAAGTTTATTAGAGATAAAAGAATACCAGAACTTACTGATTCTATTTCAGATGCTGAATTTATGGTTGATAGGAAAGAATATAAATCAGCGATAAGGAAGATAGCTAGTATTGAAATGGAACTAAGAACCTTGAAAAAAAGAACAGAAAATTTACTTGAGGAAGTTAAAGTGATTACTGAGTCAGAAGAAAGAAACAGGGCATTAATTACTAAATTAAAAATTGTATATCGTGAATTAGAAAATAAATTTGATAGAAATAAAAAAGAGTATGGGGATGTTGCTTCGTATATTGAGAAGGAATTTAATAGAATTGATAAGTTGTTTGTAGAGTTTGAAAGAGCTATGGATAATAACGAATATGTCGCTGTTGAGAAAAGAATTAATTCATTAGATGAAAAGATTAATAAAGTATCTAAATTAATAGAAGATGCTCCTACTATTGTACTTTTGGCTACTGTTCTTGTCCCTAATAAAATAGAAGAAGCAGATATTTATTATTATCGTATGAAAAGAGATGGATATCCTTTAGATTATTTGAATGTTGAGTATAATATTAAAGAAATTAGAAATAAAATTGATAATATTATGGATAATTTAAAGAATCTTGAAATGGGTGATTCAATAATTGAACTAAAGACTTTTATGGATTATTTTAATAGTCTTTATAATGACTTTGATAAAGAAAAAGAAAGTAAAGATTTATTTAGACAAAATATTAGAGAACTCGGTCAAAAGATTGAAAATATTAATAGGGTTGTTAGAGATATTTATCTTCAAATTGATGATATTAAATATAATTATAATTTATCTAATGAGGATATTAATAAGTTTAGTTTGCTTAATAGGAATTTAGAAAATATTAATAAAGATTATAAAATATTAGTAGAGCAAGGTAAGGGTAAGACTTTTGCTTATTCTAAACTTGTTGAAGAATTAGATGGTTTATCTTTAAAATTATCTAGGCTTCAAGATGATTTAGATTATCAACTTAGATCTATTACTAGTATGCAAGATGATGAGACAAGGGCTAGAGAGCAACTTGATACTATTGATAATTTACTTAGAAAAGCTAAGTATAGGTTAAAAGAATATAAAATACCTGTTATTCCTAGTAGTTATTATATAGAACTTACTGAGGCTCAAGATGCTATTAGAGAAATTGTAAAGGAATTAGAAAAGAAACCTATTGTTATTAAGATTCTTAATATTAGGGTAGATACCGCGCGAGATTTAGTGTTTAAAATATATAATAAAACTAATGATATGATTAAACTGGTTAATATGGCTGAAAACATAATTGTTTATGGTAATAGATATCGCAGTACATATGAAGAAATAGATATTGCTCTTTCTAAAGCTGAGGAGTTATTTAAAAGAGGTAAATATAAAGATTCGTTTGATATTTCATTTAAGAGTCTAGGTTTTATTGATAAAAATATAGGAGAAAAATTTAAGTATTAGTTGCATTTTAGAATAAATTATGTTATTCTAATTGTAGAGTAAAGAGGAGGAAATAAAATGCAAGCAGTTGTTGATTTTCTATTAGAATATTATATTTGGGTTTTGGCAGTATTAGTTATATTGCTTATTACAGTAATTGGATTTTTGGCTGATACTAAGAAGAAAAAGAAATTAAGAGAAAAAACTATGCAAGAGGATATTAATAATAATATGAATACTGGTGTTAACAATTTTAATGATATTAATCAGGGTATGAATGTTGGATTTAATAATCAAAATGATTATTTTGATTCAAATATGAGTCAAAATAATAACAATTTATTTGAACCTAATTTAAATGGCGGTTTAAATAATAATATGTTATCTCAGAATATGGGTATTTCTGAGATGCAGGTTAATAACGATGTTGGTGTGTTTAATAGTGTTATACCTGAACCTAGTACTGCTCCAGTCGATAATGGAGCAAATCAGATGGCTTCTGGGTTTAATAATGATTCTTTCTTTGTTCCAGCTTCGGAGCAAAAACCTGTTATTGAGCCTAGACAAGTTGTTATGCCAACTCCTGTTGTAGAACCTACTCCAGTTGTTAATCCGATCCCTGTTGTAGCTCCTACCTCAGTTCAAGAACCTACTGTTACTATGCAATCATTTGTTTCTGATTTGGGAGTTAATGTTACTGCTCCAATTCGACCTTCAGTAGCTGATTCTAATATAAGTACTACTAGTCCCGTTGGTGTTACTATGAATAATGGTCCAGTTGTTAATCCAATTCCAGTTGTTCCTGGTACTGCACCTAGTCCTAGTGTTTCTGTTCCAGAACCATCTATTAATGTTGTTCCAGAACCGATTCCAAATGTAGCTGTTGGACCAGTTCCAGAGGTATCACCTAATTCTAATACTAGCGCACAAAATAGTAATTATGGTTTTGTACAAGGTGATTCTTCGATTGTTATGGGAATGCCTCAGAATAATATTAATGGACAAATTAGTAATAATGGACAATGAAAGAGATTTAGGATTTCCTAAATCTTTTGTATAGAAAGAGAGGAATTAATATGCAAGAACCTAATGTTAATAACAATGATGAAAATATTACTCCATATAGAGCTTCTGGGAATTTAAATACATCTATTGGTAATCCAATAATTGATGTAAACGATCCCATGAATATGAATATTCAAAGTGTCAATACTAATTCTTCTTTGAATAATAATGTACAAGTAAATAATAATGTCGTTAATAATAGTGGTAATTTAAATAGTGTTCAGAATACTACTCCTGTAGTTAATGATTTAAGTAGTGTTCAGAATAGTTCAGTTAATGTAAATCAAAGCATTTCTGAAGCACAAAATAATCTTGGCAATGATCAAGCTGTTAAAAATAATACTTCTGTTAAAAGGAGTTTTGTTTCTAATGATGATAAGAGTAAAAAAAAGAAGTTATCCTTTAATTTGGGTCCGGAATTAAAAATTGCTTTACTTATAATTGTTATTCTACTTGCTTTTGTTTTTTTACTTCCTATTATTGGATAATTATTAGTGGTTAATATTTGATAAATATATTATTAAATCAAAATTATCGTCATTTGCCATTATATTTTTATGGATATTATGACATTTTTCGCAGTTATAAATAATTTTATAACTGTTTTTATATTTTTCTATACCAATTGGTTTCATTAACCCTTGACATTTATTTTGTCTATCTCCAGGATTTATATCTAGATGCTTTGAATATAAACAATATGGACAATGATCTCTAGCGGTATAACCTAATTTTTTAACTTCTTTACCACAGTTTTCACAAATAAAATTTTCATCAATCATATTAAACTTTTTCATAATTTTATTTTAGCATAATTTTAATAAAAAAAACACTCTTTTTAGAATGTTTTAGTAATAATATGGTCTATATGGATATACTGGGTAAACTGGATAATAATTAGGATATGGTCTTTGATAAAATAAGGGTGCTACTAGACCTCCTGTTATTCCTCCTAGTAGGAATGGTCCTAAGAATCCTCCTCCAACAAATCTATTGTTATTAAAACCAAATCCTGGTCTACGGTTATACATAAGATTACTCCTTTCGTTATATTATATTAAAAAATATTAATAATGTGAAAAGAGTTTATTTATTTGAAAAAATATTGTATAATTAGAAAGAAGGAGATTGTATGCAGGAAATATTATTTAAAAGTGATGATATACTTGTAATGAATTTGATTAATTATTTTATTACTGAAGAGAATTATAATCCGATGATTATACATGGTATTAATGATGAAATATGGCTTGAAAATTTAGAGAGCGATTATAAAATTATTAGAATTGTATCTCGACATATTCACAATAAAGAGCAACTGGATTTTGATAAGTTTAAACTTAGTAAGATTGTTAAGCAAGTTAAGAAAAAAACTTTTTCTTTTAGAGTTAAAGTTCTCAATATATATACGGATATTGAAAATGAAAAATTATTAACTGAAAATGATGTTTATATAAAGAAAGAAGAAGATATTAATAATCCGAAACTTACTAATGTTTTTCCTAATATTGTTAGTAAGACTAAGCATGATGATGGTGGTATTGAATATTTTATTAAGATGAGTAACAATATTAATGCTAAAAATGAAGCTAAGGGCAAATTGGCAGAAAAAATATTTTCTTATAAGAAGCCTATTATTACTTATGCTATTATGGGCATATGTGTATTACTGTTTGCTCTTATGTATTTATTAGGTAATGGTTCTGAAGATATAAATACTTTATTATATTTTGGGGCCAATTTAGATGTTTTAGTAAAAGATGGGCAAATATATAGATTGTTTACTTGTATATTCTTACATATAGGTATATGGCATTTAATATGTAATATGTATTCTTTATATGTAATAGGTACTGAAATAGAGAAATTATATGGTAAGATTAAGTATGTGATTGTATTTATTGGTAGTGGTATATGTGGTAGTTTATTATCTATGGCATTTACACATAATACAGTCTCTGCTGGGGCATCTGGTGCAATATTTGGTCTTCTTGGATCATTATTATATTTTGGCTATTATTATAGAGCATATTTAGGTAATTCTATTAAAAGATCAGTAATTCCTGTTATTGTATTTAATTTAGTTCTTGGCTTTATGAGTACTGGAATAGATAATGCTGCACATATTGGTGGCTTAGTGGGAGGAATACTTTTATCAATGATGGTTGGTGTTCCTGGTAAATCTTCAAGAAGAGATAATATTAATGGTACAATTCTTACGATTATATATATAGTATTTATTTCTTATTTAGCTTTAAGATAGGAGGATAATTGTGGATAGAGATTATTTATTAAATAATATTAAAGATAATTATTTTTATGGTATTAACTTTGAAAAAGGAACTATTGATACATTAAAGAGATTTGATAATGATAAAAGAGATATATTGAAAGCTTATAATGAATCAGAAAAATTAGATACTTTTGCTTTGGTTAAGAGTTTATATATTGAGTATTATATTTTAGAATTTAATTTATCTAAAGCTAGAACTGGGGAAGAGGTTGCTAATTTATATGATGATTTTAAAAAGAGACTAGGTATAGTACTTGCTATATTTACCAATGATTTGATGAAAAAAATAGGTAGAAGTATTGACATAGATAAATCTTCAAAATTATTTGAAGTATTTGATTCAGTAGGAGATGCACTTATTTATATTTATAAGTTATGTCGTAATGAATTTATAGAAGTTTCTAAGGAAAGTAATTATATTGATGAAAAAACTTTGAAGAAAAACATTTTACATGAGTATTTGAAATTAGTTCAAGATAATTTTGAACAAGGAAGTTCTGAATATAATTTGGCTTTTAAACAATATCAAATAATGTTACATTTAATTAACACTTCATCATTAGAAGAGTTTGTTGATATTTTTAAAAGGGCTTACTCAGAAGTATTAAAAGATATAGATAATAATAATAATAAAGTTAAGTAGTATATGAAAATATACTACTTTTTTTAAGGAGAAAATAGTGGAAAAGATATATATTAGAGAAAAAGTAATAGTTAGTGATATGGATAAATATTTAAAACCAGAATTTATTTATATTCCTATTGATAATACTAAATATTCATTAGGGGATTATATACATAAGAATGATGTTATTAATGAGAATATATACAGTCCTATATCTGGTTATGTCAGTGAAGAAACTTATAAATACATTGATGATAAGAAAACTAAATGTATGGTAATTGAAAATGATTATAAAGATAAAAAAAGAAATAATAATTATGTTTTTAATAAAGAAAAATTTTTTGCTACTTTAAAAAGTAGTAATTTAATAGATAGCTATGATAAATATGATATTAAATATTTAGTTATTAATGCTATTGATATAGAACCTTATATTTTTTCTAAGAGAGTATATATAAATAATTATACATCTAATATACTTAGTATTATTGATAAAATTATGGGCAAACTTAATATATCTAAATCAATATTAGCAGTGGTAGATAATCGATTATATAATAATTTAATTAATTATATTGGTACTTATCCTAATATTAAGATTGTTAAGGTAAATAATTATTATCCAGTAAGTAATAATAAAATATTATTAAAAGAATTATTTGGTTTTACTTATAAAAAGACTAGCTTAGAAAAGAGTGTGTGGGTATTAGATTTGCTTTCTTTAATTGATATAGTAAGTATTATGAAGAATAATACTTTAAAGAATGAAAAAATAATAACAATAGGGGGGATTGGTATTAAGAATACTATTATTATTGTTAAGATTGGTACTTCTCTTAGAGAGATTATTAAATATTTAGGGGGATATAAAATGAGTGATATATCTATTACCATAGGAGGACCTCTTACTGGAAAACAGATAGATAATGATGATATTATTATAACTAAGGATATTACTTCTATTATTATTACTAAGAATAAAAGTATAAGTGAAAAGAAATGTATATCTTGCAGTAGATGTAATAGTGTATGTCCTGTTGATTTAGTGCCGGTATTCATTATGAAAAACATTAATAATAAGGACAATCTAAAAAAACTTAATATTAATAAATGCATTAATTGTGGCCTTTGTTCTTATATATGCCCTTCGAGTATAAATTTAAGAAATTATATTATTAAGGCTAAAGAGGTGATTGATAATGAATAATACTTTTTTTAGAAGTGGTAATGATGTTGACAAAGATAATTATAAAATAGTTTTTCTTTTACTTTTATTTCTTATTTTTAGAATATTTTATATTGGAATATATCCTTTTATTAATGGCGAAGGTAATTTGTATTTAGTGTTTAAACCAGTAATATTTTATATTATTTATTATTTGATTTTAATGTTGTTTAATAAAAAGAACGATAGTTATTATATTGTATCTTCTTTAATTATATCTTTTATTATTCCTATTAATATTTCTTTATATGTATTTATAATAGGTAGTATCATTGGTGTTTTTATTGATTATATATCT
>CAMUXV010000019.1 GCA_947164795.1 uncultured Caryophanales bacterium
TTGTAATTGATTATCTGTACTTCTACTTGGATTTTCAAAGTATTCTTCAGATAATTCAACTACATTAGTAGGAGTTACTCCTTCTTCATTAATAAAGTTTCCATCAGGAGTTAACCATTTCTGAGTAGTATATTTTATCATACTACCATCTAATAATTTTTTTGTTTGTTGTACGGTACCTTTTCCATAACTATTAGTACCAACGACTAATCCTTTATAACTCTCTTTAATAGCAGAAGCAAGTATCTCAGATGCAGAAGCACTTTCTTTATTGATTAGTACCGCTACTGGATATGTTCTCTTTTCTTTAGTAGTATCCTTTTTCTTAACAGTACCAGAAGTATCTTCTAATTGATAAATAATGCTACCCTTTTTTAAGAATAAACTACATATATCAGTAACCGAAGTTAAATAGCCACCAGAATTAGACCTAACATCAATAATCAAGCCATTAATATCCCCTTTTTCTAATTCTTTTAATTTATTTTCAAATTGTTTATATGTAGTACTTGCGAATAATGATATAGATATATATCCTATTTTCTTATCATTGATTTCTAATACTTCTCCATTTACATATGGTATTTCGACTTTACTTAAATTAATAGTAATATCTTGTTCTTCATCATTTCTTTTAACAGTAAGTACCACTTTATCTTTATCACTATCTTTTATGTAGTTTGAAATATCAGTACTAGATTTACCTGCATAGCTATCTCCATCTACTTTTAGGATAATATCCCCAACTTCTAGACCTGCCTTTTTCGCAGGACTATCTTCAAAAACAGAAACTATTACTATTGTACCATCTAAATAGTTAGCAACAGAACATCCTATGCCTTCATAACTACCATTTATTTTTTCATTAAAAGATTCAGTAGTATCAGTATCAGCATAACTAGTAAATGAGTCTCCTACTCTTGATATCATACCTTCAACGGCACCTTCCACTAAAGAGTTCTCATCTAAATCTCCATAGTAATTATCTACCACTGCATAATAAGTATCAATTACCTTATCTAAATCATGAATAACTCTAAAATAGTTTTTACCAGTTAGTATACTAATAAAACTAAAACATAATATTATTCCTATTCCCAGAGAAAAAAGCATAATAATTATTACTTCTTTCAAATTAAAATTTTCTTTATTTCTATTTTTTACTTTTTTCTTTAACTTATCAAAAACAGAATCTTTCTTAGTTTCTTTCTTTTTCATAACACTTCTCCCCTAGTTGTTTATATTTATATTAATTATTATCTAAGTACATATGGATTGGCACTTGTACCAGTACCAGATGCAATACTTACTTCAGAATTTAGATAAAAGACTGGGTGGATTGGATGAGAACTGCGGGTCAGGTGGTTATATGGGTTACCTTCTGAAGGCACAAACCACACATGACTCAAGTTATCTAAACTACTAGTAAGGGTCCAATAAATTCCATCCAATAGCCAATTATTAGAGGTACATAAATTATTATTATAGTTAGTTAATTTTTGCATACATGAACTAAAATTTGCTGCATAGCCATAATCACTTGGATATATTAATCCAACCTTACCGGTCCAAGTATTTTGTCTTGTTATGCCATCGGTAGGATTCTCAATGTGAACTATTCCTCTTTCGCTTTTATAAAATGTGTCAACATAACCTTCATCTTGATTAAAAGTTCCCGATTGTGCACCTAAATTCCAAGTTACTGTTGCTATTTTGTTTTTTATGTTATCTGTTAATCCAATGCTAGTAAAGTCACACGATGTAGTGCTATTTTCACTACCATCATAACAGGTACCACTACCTTTATTCCAATATAAACTATTATTTACACTATCATTTTCATATCCTGGATTTAATAATTTCATTAAATCTGCTTGGGTCCATTCATTTATACCTTCTCCACCATTTACTCCACTTGCTGATGTATCCCAGGAATATTCTCCTATAGAATCTACTGCTACTACTTTTAGCATATTATCAAATACTCCTATGATACGATATAAAATAGGCTGCTCACTACATATCTCATCTATTGATGATGCACCAATACCAGATAATATTGATGGCATTGCTGCTTCACATTGTGCAGCACTAGTAAAAGTCTGCCCTATCATTTGACCAATCGCAGCATAGTTGGTAGTACAATCTATTGTTTGATAACACTGCTGTGATGTTTCAAACATATTTTCAAGTCCGGAAATGTTTTTCCATGGCTTTGTATCTCTATGTCCTAAATCAATATAGTTATTAGGGTTTGCTCCATAATAACGAATGTTACCTGCATTTAAGTCTTTGGTAGTACCTCCTAGTCTATCATTCATTAGTGATACCGATGTTGCATAATTATAATCTATATTATTATTTGTTACTACTGTTTTAGCTGCGTTATTATATAGATTTGTTATATATGCAGCAGCAGATACTCCATAATTAGATGTTGGTGATATTGCTATTCCATTTATTACTAATTGTGAAGTAAATGTTTTTCCTATCTGTGTATTAGGTGTGTTACTAGCCAGCCATATTCTAATAGAAATATCCATTGTTTGTTGTGCTCCTAGGGTTAACCCTGTTTTTATTTTACTGTTTGTTAAAGCACTTAGTGTTGTTACTGCATCGTTATCTATTTTTAATTTTATATATTGTGGATCAAATGTATTCTCACCATTAGATAATAGTTGTACATCAAATTGATAATCAACATTACCATTATTTTTTATGGTAAATGTGTATGGAGTCTGTGTTGCTCCTAATTCATCCGTTGTTGGTAAAGCGCCATCCAGTGATATTGTGTCAGATTTTGATATTGCTGTTATAGATAAGATTCCGGTACTATAGTTATTTCTCCTTGTGTTGGTGTCACTTTGAGCAAATAGTGCTTGAGTAGAAGATATACTTAATACTATAACTATTGTGGTTAGTATTATTGATATTGATATTCCTAATAATAATCTTTCTCTTTTTTTCATATTATTATCACCTTTCTTTTATTCTTCTACATATACTTTTAATGTTCCAATAAATGCACTATTCATATATTCGTTTGTTATATTTTCATAACTTATCCATAATCCTATCTTTATATCCGCTATCTGAAGAGAAGATAATGTCCCTTCATATAGCAAATATGTATTGTTTTTTAAATCTAATCCTTCATATTTTGAAGAATTTTTAATTTCATTATCCATTACCCCGTTTGTTTTGTTTCCTTTTATATATACGCTATAATTTATATATTCATTTAACAATCTTTTATTAACTTTGTGCTTAGCATAATCATCAGTTTCTTCTAGTACTATAATGTATTTCATTTCTTTATTATTTTTGTTATTTAATTCAAGTGATTTGATGTCTATAAAATCTTTTGTTTTTACTTCTTTAGTACCATCTACTATTTCAAAAATATTATCATCATATTTTATATGTTCACTTTTTTGTACTATGATATCTAAATTTCCTTGTATTACTTCAGCATATCCATTATCGTAATAAATTATTTTTATGTCATCATGAATTGTTTCTTCTTTAGTTGGATAATGTTTTTTTCCATCTACGATTATATAATTATCTTCTTTTATTGTTCCATCAGAATAATATATTTTACTGTCTTCTTCTTTTATCGGGGCAGATACACCACTTAAATTTGTATAAAACATTTCTTCATTGCTAGTTAAATCGGTATTTTTAAGTAAAAAGACCATATTATCTTTAGTTATTTCTACTGTTCCATCTGATAAATATAATAATTTTATTCCCAACGCATCGTTATTCTTATATTCATAAGATATGTTGTTTGCCTCTGCACCGCTTTTTATTGTGCCATTTTCTTCTATTCCATAATCATTATTTAATGCCTTTACTTTTACATAATTTCCATTATTATATTTTACTAATACTGTTTTATCAGAAAAGAATATTATTATTCCTAATTCAAATTCTTTTTCTTTAACTTTTATTACTACACCTTTACTCATTTCGTTTGATACTGAAGTATCAAATAATTTTGAAGCAAATGCTTCAGTTATGGGAACCCCATTTAATATACTATTATTTCCTTCTTCAAAAGTAACTAGTACTCCACTTGTATCATATTGTATTACTGTAGAGGGATTTAAGTTTTTACTTACTGCATATATTGTTACAGTTGATACTATTAATGCTATCATTAAAACTAATACATACCATAACCACATATTTCTTTTAAATAGTAGATAAAAGGGGGACCTGTCTTTTCTTTCTTCTTCAACTGTTACATTTATTTCATCTTTTATCTCTTTAATATGGAATCTATTTGTTTTAGACATTATTTATCACCCTCTTATTACTTTAGTGTTTTTTTTCTTTTTACCTCTTGCTATATTCTTCCCTAATCTCATAATATCATATGATAATATTACTAATGCTGGTATTAGCACTACTATTATTAGACCACCTCTTGTAGCAAGTAATTCTTGTATATAACCAACTTTTGGTATTCTAAATATTACTTTTCCTATTACATTTTGGTCTTCTGCCAAAGTAAAATCTGGGGTGTTGTTTGCATCACCTTTTGTTTGATATGTATATTTATTAGTAGTGGCATCATAATACTTATTTAATATTCTGTGTGTTACTATGATATTTGATATTCTTGAATCAGAAGGTATAAACGTTATTATATCTCCTACTTTTAAATCTTTTCCTTCTGTTTTTTTAGTTACAACTATATCTTTTGGATCAATTTCTGGAAGCATTGACCCAGTTAATACTACATATGCGTTATACTTAGGTGGAGTAAAATCTCCTTTAGCAGCTCTTATTTTTGTATCTGCTATATAGATAAGCAGTGTTACCCCTATTAATATTAACCACATAAAAATAGCATAAGATATAACATTAATTATAAATCTTATGGGGCTTATTTTTTCTTTTACTATTTTTACGTTATAGTGCCTTACTCCAAAATAGTTTTTATTAATTTTATTATTTTCGTTAGTGTCCATTATCTCACTCCTATTTTACTCTAATGTAATTATACATTAATTTTTAAAATAATACAATAAATTTAATTAAAAATTTGACAAAAGAACACTTGTTTGGTATAATTTTATGCGTATGGGGTCGTTTTTGGCTTCGACGGAAATACAAGTGTTTAACTTGCAAGACGTATCTTTTCACGAAACGAAAAGAAATTAAACATAACTGGAAACAGCTATAAAAACGCTGTTGCATTTGCTTAATTTATAGCAGCAACAGGTTCCTCTAATTCTTTGTCTGCGAGAATTAACAGGGACTTATAAAGCAGACTATATTTTGATTTATGTTTAGACTTCATAATGAATAATTATAAACTAGTAAGTAAATTATGATTGTAGATTGTCTGTTTACTTATGAAATTATTAATCTACTAATCTTGTAGAAGGTTAAACAGCTTTATTTGCGGACAGGGGTTCGAATCCCCTCGACTCCACCATTTATATTTAATGTATCTAACATTTGTGTTAGTTTTTTTATTTACAAAATTATCAAAAAGTATTTACAAACATAAATATTTATATTATTATTTAATAGGAGTAAAAAATTATGGGATACAGAAATAAGATTAAACAATTTAATGTTATAGTTGCTGCTTATAGTATTAGTGTTTATTTTCTTATTTCTATTTTATTTATTGGAAAGTATATTTTTTAGATATACTTTCTTTTTTTATAATTTTTTACCTGATTGAAGGAGGATAAAATGGAAAAGAAAAAAATGCTTTATGATGTTAATGAAGTGCCCCCTAAAGGGAAATGGATTGTACTTGCTTTTCAACATGTATTTGCTATGTTTGGTGCTACGATACTTGTTCCAATATTAGTGAATAGTGCTGCTGGTGAGGAAGTACTTACTATTCCTGTAGCACTTGTTACATCAGGAATTGGTACACTTATCTATATATTGTGTACTAAAAAGAAATCACCTGTTTATTTGGGTAGTTCATTTGCTTTTATTACACCTATAGCAGCAGCATATTTAAAAGGTGGAATATCGGCAGCAATGACAGGAGTAATGTGTGTAGGTCTTATCTACATTATCGTTGCTATTATAATTAAATTTGTTGGTAAGGACTGGTTAGAAAAATTATTACCACCTATTGTTATTGGACCAATGATTATGATTATTGGCTTAGGCCTTGCACCATCGGCAATATCACAACTTGGTTTATCAGGAGGAACTATTGATTATAAAGTTGTACTAGTAGGGACTGTATCATTTCTAGTCACTGCTATTGTTATGACTAGGGCTAAGGGATTCTTTAAAATAATACCATTCTTAATTGGTATTATATCCGGTTATATATTAGCAGCAATACTTGGTATGATTGATTTCACCGAAGTATCTAAAGCAAGTTTATTTAGTATACCCAAATTTATAATTCCTTTTAAAGATTATAGTATTAGTTTTGCTGGAATTATAACTATTGCACCAATTGCCCTTGTTACTTTATGTGAACATATTGGAGACCATACTTCTTTATCTAATATTATTGGTAAAGATCTAATTCAAGACCCCGGACTAGATAGAACTTTAATGGGAGATGGAGTTGCTACTTTAGTAGCAGGAATTCTTGGAGGACCTGCGAATACAACATATGGAGAAAATACCTCAGTAGTAGGTATGACAAAAGTTGCATCAGTTAAAGTAATAGGACTAGCTGCTGTTATTTCAATAATAATTGGATTTTTAGGAAAGATTACTGCTATTGCTAAAACTATTCCTAATGCAGTACTAGGTGGTGTTTCATTACTTCTATATGGATTTATTGCCGTTAATGGATTAAAAGTATTAATTAAGAATCAGGTAGATTTTGAAAAGAATAAAAATGTAATAGTAGCCTCTTCAATGTTAGTATTAGGATTAGGTGGCGCTGCTATTAGCCTAGTAAAAGGAGATTTATCTCTTACGATATCTGGTATGAGTCTCGCTTCAATAGTGGGTATTTTACTAAATCTATTTATTAAGAATGAAAAAGAATAGTGAAATTGTTATAATAAGGCATCCATATAATTTATATGGGTGTTTTTATTATGAATAAATAAATAATTATTACAGAAAATAATACTGGTGACTACATGATAACTAATTACGAAATTAAAAAAATTGATAAAGAAGAAGTACTATTTTTATATTTTGATATTGATAGTGAATTTGCTAAGGGCAATTTCAAAAATAAGTATAAAAATATTCAAGATTATATAAAAAGATTTATTAAAGATAATAAAATAGCTTTTGCAGGAAGTACTGCTGTTATTGTTGTTGGAGGCTCTATTCTTGGTAATATTTTATTGAATAAAGATAATAATAAAAATACTACCTATGCTTTGAGGGATCGTTATCAAGAAATTGTTTCTAGTATTCCGTCAGATATTAATATGGAGGATATTATAGTTGAAGAAGAGGAAATTAATGTGCCAGAAGATATTAACACTAACGAGAATATTAATGATGATGAAATTAGTGAGGTGGTAAACGAGATTAAGACTAACAATGTTGTTATAGACAGTAGTAATAATAAAGCTGCATCTAGTGAAGAAAAATATAATACTGTAAAGGAAAGTGTAAAACAAAATGTAAATGTTGTCGAAGAAAATACTATGATTGAATCTATAAAAGATGATCTCATAGAAGTTCATGAAGACATGGATAATAATACTTATATTACTATTCAGAGATCTAATGGTCAGATGGTCACTTTAGAATTAGAAGAATATATTACTGGGGTTGTATCTTCTGAAATGCCTGCTCTATTCCATACTGAAGCTTTAAAAGCACAGGCGATTATTGCTAGGACTTATGCACTAAAGGCAATGAGTAAAGGTAAATTATTAACCGATACTAATAGTACACAAAATTATAAAGATGCTGAACAATTAAAGACAATTTGGGGTGGTAATTTTAATACCTATTATTATAAAGTAAAAGAATCTGTATCTAGTACTAAGGGAATGTTTTTAACTTACAATGGTAATTATATAGAAGCTGTTTATCATTCTACTAGTAATGGTAAAACTGAAAGTTCTATTTATGGCTGGGGTAATTATTATCCGTATTTAGTCAGTGTAGATAGTCAGTATGACAGTTTAAATCCTTCTTTTTTAGTTAATACTACCCTATCATATGAAAAATTATCAACATTATTGGATACAGATATAAATATTGATACTGAGTTTAATATTATTGATAAAACTGATGGCGACAGAGTTAAAACTATAATGGTTGATGATAAATCATATACTGGTGTTAACTTTAGAAATATACTCGGGCTTAGATCAGCAGATTTTGATATCGAAAAAACCAATAGTGGGATTACTTTTACTACTAGAGGATATGGTCATGGCGTTGGTATGAGTCAATATGGTGCCAATGGTATGGCCAAAAATGGATATTCATATATTCAAATACTTAATCATTACTATCCTGGTACTGTGATAAATAGTTGACTGATTCATTGAAACTACAACCTATTATTTCTGATATAGCACTTATATATTTATCAACATCTTTTGTGGATAATAGATAAGGTTTATAATTATTATTACTATTAGAAAATTTTACTTCCACAGCAGTAGGTACTCCTATTACAATAGTGGGAATGCCAATACTTTCTCTATCTATTTTAGAATTGATACTTTCTATTCCGCATCCTGGATATAATCCTTTGTTATTAATTTCTATTGTCTTGTTTAAATAGTTAATATTATCAGTTATATATGAATCTATTAAAATAATAATATCTGGTTTTATTTCTCTAATAACACTGGATATTATTTTTTCTGTTAATATTCCCGTTTCACCAAAAGCTCCTGGCTCTAATGCTGATACTTTTATATTTGGTTTTAAGTCCATATCATTAATAGAATAATTTACCTTAATATGTTTTAATGTATTGGGGCCTATACTGTCTGATGTATAATTATCATTTCCTATTCCAATAACGAGAATGTGCTTAATGGTTGTCAAATTAATTAATTTATAAAAGAAAATTAGTTGTTCTACTAATATTTTTTTTAATTTATTTTTATTAGTTAGGTCATTAAAAATAATTGTTTTATAAGTATTATTAACGTCAATATAATCTATTATGTTTATATCATTAGTAATGCTTTTATATTTTTTATTAATTATTAAATCTGTTCGATATGGATAAATATTATATTTTTTCATAATTATTCCTTTCTATTTTTATTATTTCATTTGTATATAAAATTATTAATTTTTTATTTATTTATAATTACTATTATGATAAAATGGTTATGGAGGTAATACATGAAGTACGACGTTGTAATTGTGGGTGCAGGCCCAGCAGGTTTGTTTACAGCTTATGAGCTAATTACAAAAAACAATAAATTAAAAATATGTATATTAGATAATGGCTTTAAAGTATCATCAAGAGTTTGCCCTATGAACAAAAATGGAATTAAGTGTCAGAATTGTAAGCCTTGTGCCATATTATCTGGTTACGGTGGTGCTGGTACTTTTTCTGATGGGAAACTTAATTTTATTCCAAAACTTGGTAAGAGCGATTTGACAAAATATATGTCTGAATCAGATAGTTATAAACTTATTGATGATGTAGAAAAAATATTTACTAAATTTAAAATGGATGCTGAAGTTTATCCTAGTAATATGGATGAAGCAAATGAAATAAAGAAAAAAGTTGCTGTCGCCGGAGGTAAACTTTTAATTATAAGACAAAAACATCTTGGTTCAGATCATTTACCAGAATATATTCAAGGTATATGTGATTATTTAGAAGAAAGAGGTGTAGTTCTTCTAGAACGATGTGATGTTTCTGATATTAAGACTATTAATGAAGATGAGCATGAAATTACTTATAAATGCGGCGAGAAAGAGGAAGTAATTAAATCTCACAGCGTTGTTGTTGCACCTGGTAGAACTGGAGCAAAATGGATACAGGAATTAGCGGATAAATACAATATTCCTTACTTATCTCAAAGTATTGAAATTGGTGTTAGAGTCGAGGTAAGAAAAGATATAATGGAAGATATTACAAATGTTATATATGATCCTACTATCTTTATTAAAACTAAAACTTATAACGACGAAATCAGAACTTTTTGTACTAATCCAGGAGGATTTGTTGCTAAGGAAAACTATTATGGTTTTATATGTGTTAATGGTCATGCTTTAAAGGATATTAAAAGTGATAATACTAATTTTGCTTTTATATCAAAAGTCACTTTAACTGAACCTGTTACTAATACTCGATTATATGGTGAATCAATTGCAAGAATAGCTAATGTACTAGGAGATGGTAAACCTATTATTCAAAGTCTTAAAGATTTAAAACGTGGTAGAAGAAGTGAGTGGCATAGAATTAATAAAGGATTCATTGAACCTACTTTAAAGGATTGTGTAGCAGGAGATCTTGCTCTAGTTCTTCCACATAGAATTATTACTAATATTTTAGAGGGATTAGAAACATTAGATAAAATTATTCCTGGTGTTAATAATGATGATACATTGTTATATGGTCCTGAGATTAAATTCTTTAGTAATGAAATACAGACTAATAATAAATTTAAATTAGAGAATAATAATATCTACTTTGTTGGAGATGGTGCTGGTAAAGCTGGTAATATTGTTACTGCTGCTGCTACTGGTATTGTTGCTGCTAGAGATATTATAGAAAATATTGAGCGTAATTAAAATTATGTTCTTTTTTTATTTTGAATACGTATTATCTATTATGAGAACAATAATACATGATTTAAATAATGATAATTTAATTAAATTTAAAGACGATGATTTAATATTAACTAGCGATGATAATAATAATTGTATTGGATGTTTTAATTGCTGGCTCAATACCCCACTTAACTGTATATTCAAAGACGCATTATGTAATATTGGCAATACTTTTCTAAATACGGATGAATTAATTATTATTTCTGAAAATGTTAATGGTTGTTATAGCAGTAAAATCAAAAAAGTGCTTGAAAGAAGTTTATCTTATGTTGAACCATATTTCACATTGAGAAATGGAGAAATACATCATAAATTAAGAAACAATAAGAGAATTAAACTCACTGTATGCATATATGGTAATATTACTGAAAATGATAAATTAGTTTTTAATATGCTACTAGAAGCTAATAAAAAGAATTTTGATAATTCTTCTATATCTATTAATTATATCGAAGGTAATATAAAGGAATTGATAATATGATATTATATTTAAATGGTAGTCCTAGAATTAAGAAAAGCAATTCAGATACTTTTTTAAATGATATTAGTGCTAATAATATTAATTACTTATATAAGGATTCTTTTAGGAGTGTATTAAAGCATATTAATAATACTGATACTATCGTTTTTTCCTTCCCACTATATGTAGATAGTCCTCCTAGTAAAGTAATAGAATTTATGGAATATATTAAAGACAATGGTATTAATATAAAAAATAAAAATTTTTATATCATAGTTAATTGTGGATTTTTAGAGAGCAAACATAATAAAATTGCATGTGAAATAATCAAAAATTTTTGCTTAAATAATAGCGCTATATATAAAGGATGTTTCAAAATAGGAGCAGGAGAAATAATCGGTAAAAGAGAAAATAATTTCCTATTTAGAATAATTTCCTTAAGCTATTATTTTAAAATAAAGAAATTCAAAAAAAGTATAGATAATAAAAAAGAAGTAGATTTATCTACCTCTATTCATCCAATGACAAAATTGTTATATATATTAATAGTTAATATGAATTTCAAGAAAAAAATTAATAATAACATTCATAATTAAAATGTTATTATTTTTTTTCTATGAATAATTTTTTTATGTTTTTAGATGGCATTAACACATGAACATCATGATCTATTTTTATCTCATATTCTCCAGATAAATCATCTAAAGATTCTCCATCAACGCATAATGGATTTTTTATTGGAATATTAAACTTAAATTTAAAGTTATCTGTTTTATAGTAATAAAATCCAGGTATTTTGCTAGCATCGTATTTTGCAAAAAAGTATAATGTTTTTACAATATCCCTTAGATGAGTAATATTACACATCAATATTTCAAATCTGTTATCATTTAATTTTATATCTTTATAGAAATTATTTATACCCGCAACTCTATTAGCGTTAGTAATTAACGCGAAGGAAAATAATCCTCTATATTCTTCCTTTCCAACAGTATATGTTATATCATATAATTTTATTTTTCTAAAAAAATCTTTTATTCCTTCTTTTATATATGCTAGACGCCCTAATCTTTTCTTTAATTTTCTTGGTGTCTCGTAAGGAATAGTCATAAATTTACCAAATCCTGCTGAATATACAAATGGTCTTCCATTAATGGTGCACATATCTATTCTTTTTATTTCACCATTTAATGCTAATTTTAAATTATTTATAATATTCTTACCATATCCCCACATTGCCCCTATGTCATTAGTTGTACCAGATGGCAAATGGCATAATACTAATCTATCTTTCCTATGAAAATTACCAGTCATTACTTCATTAAATGTTCCGTCTCCTCCAATTGAAATAACCAAGGTATAATTTTTACAAGCTTTCACTATTTCAATAGCGTGTCCTTTATATTCAGTTTCTATTATATCTGTTTGGTATTTATATTCTTCAAGCACATTCTTTATTTCAGGGAGAGTCTCTTTTTTATTATATTTTCCTGAATTTGGATTATATATTACTAAACAAGTTTTCATAATTAACCACCACCTTTATTTTATCATATGAATTAAAAAAAAGGAATAATTTCTATTCCTTAGTTTCTATTTCTTTTTTTTCTTTGTTAGATTTTTTTTTATTAGTAGAAATATTATAGTATTCTCTAACTTTTTCTTCTATTTCATCTTCAATTTTTTGATTTTCTTTTAAGAATATTTTAGCATTTTCTTTACCTTGTCCTATTTTTTCACCTTTGTATGCATACCAAGCTCCAGACTTTTCTATTATCGAAGCATCCGCTGCTAAATCCAAAAGTTCTCCCTCTTTTGATACTCCCTCACCATACATTATTTCAACGGTTGCTGTTTTAAATGGAGGCGCCACTTTATTTTTTACTACTTTAATTGTTGTTTTATTTCCTATTACATCAGAACCCAATTTTAATTGTTCTCCTCTTCTAATATCTAATCTTACAGAAGAATAATATTTTAAAGCTTTTCCTCCAGGTGTAGTTTCAGGATTACCAAATAATACACCTACTTTTTCTCTCAGTTGATTAATAAATATAACTATTGTCTTAGTCTTATTTATTGAACCAGATAATTTTCTTAATGCTTGACTCATTAATCTAGCTTGAAGTCCTACATGTGAGTCCCCCATTTCTCCGTCAATTTCCGCTTGAGGAACAAGAGCCGCTACTGAATCTATTACTATTATTGAAACTGCTTCACTTTTTACTAATGCATCACATATTTCTAGAGCTTGTTCTCCTGTGTCCGGTTGTGACAATAATAATTCATCAGTATTTACGCCTAGATTATGAGCATATACTGGATCTAATGAATGTTCTGCATCAATAAATGCTGCTCTTCCTCCTTGTTTTTGAACTTCCGCTATTGCATGAAGTGCAAATGTTGTTTTTCCTGAAGATTCTGGTCCATATATTTCTATTATTCTTCCTTTTGGATATCCTCCTACGCCTAAAGCAATATCTAGACTAATACTCCCACTAGGAGATACTTCAACTTCTTTATGCTCTTGTTCTCCTAATTTCATTATCGCTCCCTTTCCAAACTGTTTTTCAATATCTGCCAATACTTGGCTAAGTGCATCATCTTTTTCGACTGTTTTTGCCATTATTTTTCTCTCCTTTTCATATGCTTTCCTTAATTACATTTTAATTTTACAATACTTTTATTATAATGTCAATACCTTTTCATACATTTGTTCGTCATTTTCTGCCGTTTAAAAGAATAGATTTCTCTATTCTTTTCATTATTTTTCATTTAGATATGGTTTTGCCATCATGTAATATTTGACTCCTGTTATTACCGATAGAATAGCTGCTATAGCTAACAGGAAGTCTGATACTCTAAGTGGTATTAATTCAAATGGTAAATTATAAAATAAGGTTAATACTATTCCTACCATTAGCAATGTCGTTTTCACTTTAGCAAGGTATATTGCACCCACTGCATGACCCTTATTTCCTATTACCATCTTAATTGAATCTACTACTATATCTCTCATGATAATTACTACCGCTATGATTGTACTTACCTTTCCTTCGCAAGCAAGTATTATTAACACTGAGTTCGTTAGTAGTTTATCAGATATAGCATCTATCATTTTTCCGAAGTCTGTTACTATATTATATTTTCTCGCAACGTATCCATCAAAAAAATCAGTTAATGATGCTATTATAAATAAAAATCCCACTATTATATCTTTTAAATTGACAACTATTTTTCCATTTAATAAATACGTAGGAAAATCTATTCCAATTTCATGAAATGGAAATAACAATAATGTTATAATAATAACTGACATAATTATTCTTGACATTGTTATTTTATTTGCTTTATTCATTTTTATCTCCTTATATTATAGGTAATATTAGTACTTTGAAAATCATTTCCTTTATGATTATTCACTATTATACATCCTATAACTACTATTATTATTAAAAAAATTATAGCAATTATGATTTTTGATAATTTTAATTTCTTATTTTTTTCTTTTGTATATGGTGATATAACATTTTCTTCCTCTTTTTCTTTTTTTGCTTGTTCTATTAAATTTACTGGTATTTTTGATGTTATATCAAATAGATACTCATTAAATTCATCTAATACTTTTTCTCCATCCAATCCTAAATACTTAGCGTAGTCACGAATAAAGTATTTTAAATAAAAAACGTCTTTAAAATCCTCTAGTTTTCCTTCCTCAATACTTGTTATTTGACTAGGACGCATTTTTAAGTCTTCTGCCACTTCATCAACAGAAAGACCGTTTTCTTCCCTTTTTGTCTTTAATTTTATACCAATGTTTTTCATAATACTCCTTAATAATAATAAATCTTATAAGCCATGTTCTGTACCTATTGCTAGGTGGTAAATATTTATCTATGACCAAAGTCATCCTTCCTCAGATTCATTTTTCTTTGGCTGGTTCCCCTACCATATTTTGGGTTTCTCGCTTGTGGGGTTTACCTCGTTTCATTCTATTTATTTCTAAATAGACTCGTCTCTGTGGCACTTTTATACATCTTTTACCATAACAAAGTTTTAGGTAATTAGATGGGCCGTCAGTTTCCTGCCTTAGGTTATTTTTTTCCTAAGCACAAACACTACTATCATCTCAGACAGTGCGAGCATGGACTTTCCTCTACACGATGTGCAGCATTTACCCAGATATATTATTCTTGTTCTTTGCCTAAAATTATTTTTTCTAATTGAGAAATTCTTCTAATTAAATCTATATTTGTAATTTCTTTCTCACCTATTCTAGCAGCCTCTATACTTGACTTTAAATTTCTTACTTCATTTTTTAAGTTTTGATTTTCTTCAAGTAATTGTTTTCTTTGTTTATCATAGGCTTTTATAATATTATTGTATTCATTGTAATCTTTAATAATTACATCCAAAAACTTATCAACCTCTTGAAGTCGATAACCCCTTGCATCAATTTTAAATTCTTTTTCTAATATGTCTTGCATTGTAAGTGAAATTCTATCTTTCATATTTAATCACCTCTACAATAAAATTATCTCAAAAAATACATTTTTTGTCAATTAAAAGAGAATTTCTTTTACGACGATTATTATTTTATCATATCAAATACTTTTTGTCAAAATTGATATTATAAATTTACTATTTGATCCTCGAAATCTCTTTTAACTATTTCTTTTAATAATTCTTTAGGTAGTATTATTCCTAATTCACTCCTACTTCCATTCACATTAGTAAAACTACTTATATCTCCTGTTTCTTCTGCTTCTCTTAAAGCTCTTTTTAATTGAATACTACCATATTTCATTTTAGTATCAATGCAACCCTTAAATAGTGCTTCTTTGCCTAAGAATATTAGATAATCTCGAAAACTATCGTAAGTTATTTTTTCTCTTATTATGCTTCTGATACCTTTATCATTGGGTAAGTAATTATAATTTTTTTCTTTTAAAAACTTTAATATATTTTTATGTAGTTCATCAACAGTATTGTTGATACTTGAATCATTATCATATATTTCTATCATTATATCCAACAGTTCTCTTACAGCCTTTTTATTTACATTAATTTTTTCTTCTTCAGTAAATATCTTTTCTTGCTTAGAGCACATCTTCTTTTGATATTTTTGTAGTTTTTCTAATGACAGTTCATTACTAATATTATCTCTTATTATATTAGATAGTACCATAAAATCACCATATTTTTCATTGCTATCTAAATTATATAATGTTACTATATATTCTCTCTTTTTCTTATTTAATGATAGTATATTATCTTCAATAAAATTAGAAAAACCATTTATATTTGCATTATCATATGAATCTATCTCTTTCATATATCTTTCAATTATTTTTGATAGTACTATATCATATGTTATTGTTCCTTATACTATGTTATATGTGATGAAGTTTGTGCAACAATATGGGGTCAATGGAGATCAAAATTGGGATTTTGGGGAGTTTTAATTTTG
>CAMUXV010000020.1 GCA_947164795.1 uncultured Caryophanales bacterium
ATTAAAGGATTTGATATTAGATGATCGAAAATTTTATTAGAGACTATGAGTATTTAAAAAACGTCTCTTTAAAAAAGTATAATACATATAGACTAGATGTTAAAACTAATTATTTAATTTTTCCTAAGACGTTAGATGAATTAATTAATTTAATGAAATATTTAAAGGATAATAATATAAAGTATTTAATATTGGGGGGAGGGTCTAACGTAATACTTGCTAGACCAGTATTTGATGTAGTAATTAAATTAGAACGATTAAATAAAGTTAGTATCAATGATAATATAGTAAAGGCTGAAGCAGGTGTTAGCTTGATATCTTTAGCAAATATATGCATGAAAGAGGGATTATGTGGACTTGCTTTTGCTGGTGGTATTCCAGGATTGGTTGGAGCTTCTACTGCGATGAATGCTGGAGCTTATAAAGAGGAAATATCCGATAAATTAAAAGAAGTTAAAGTTCTTACCCCTGAATTGGAAGTTATTACAATGAGTAAAGATGAACTTGAATATGATTATCGTGATTCTTTCTTGAAAAGGAACAAGGATTATATTTGTTTAGAAACTACTTTTGAAATGAAAAGGGAGGATCCTGATAAAATTAAAAATTTAATGGACGATCGTAAGAGAAGAAGAATTGAAAGTCAACCTTTAGATAAACCATCTGCTGGATCAGTATTTAGAAATCCTGAGGGATTATCTTCTGGTAAAATAATTGAAGATTTAGGGTTAAAAGGGTATTCTATAGGAGGAGCCTCTATTAGTGAAAAGCATGCTAACTTTATTATTAATGATGGTACTGCTACTTATGATGATATAATAGAATTAATAAATTATATTAAGAAAAAAGTAAAGAAAGAATTAGATATTGATTTAATTTTAGAACAAGAAATAATATGGTGATATTATGACTAAAAAAAAGGTAAAGGTTAGAGTGAAAAAAAGGAAACTAAAGATAGGTAGAATTCTACTTTGTCTTTTAGCTTTAATTTTAATAGTAGTATCTTTTCACTATATAAAAAAATTACCTATTAAAAATATTTATATTATAGGTAATAATATCGTACCAGAAGGTGAGATATTAGATTTATCTGGTGTTAAAAATTATCCATCATTTATAAATACTTCTAGAAAGAGTATTATAAAGAATATTAAAAATAATGAGTATATTAAGAATGTCAGAGTAGAAAAAAAATTATGGGGCAAAGTATATATTTATGTAGAAGAAAAGAAAATATTGTGTATTTATAATAATAAATTATTGCTTGAAGATTCTTCTTTGGTAGATAATATTTATAATACATATAGTTATCCTATACTAGTATCGGATATTACTAATATATTTGATAGGTTTGTAAATAAATTTAGTAAAATAAATAATGAGGCTTTATATCAAATATCAGAAATTGAATATGCTCCTAATGAAGTAGATAGCGAAAGATTTAGTTTAATGATGGATGATGGTAATTTGGTATATATAACTTTAAATAAAGCTACTAAAATAAATAAATATAATAGTATATATTCGAGTATGAACGGTAAAAAGGGAATTATTTATTTAGATTCAGGAGATTATGTTGAAATAAAAGAAAATTAATAAAAATAGTTGAAATTATATAAATTATATGGTATTATTATATACGTTTGAAAGGAATAATCCGCTTATTTAGATAATGATTATTTAATAAGAAAGGAAGTGAATAGACGATGGACATTATTGAAAAGATTACTTCAAAACAAATGAAGAAAGATTTACCTGATTTTAGAGTTGGTGATTCTGTAGTAGTAGGATGTATTATTACTGAAACTAAAGGTGGTAAAGCTAAAGAAAGAGTCCAAGATTTTAAGGGTACTGTTATTGCTAGAAAAGGTAAAGGAGTATCTGAAACATTTACTGTTAGAGGTGTATATTCAGGTGTGGGAGTTGAAAAAACATTCCATGTACATTCTAATAAAGTAGCTTATATTAATATTGTAAAACCAGGTAAAGTTAGAAGAGCTAAATTATATTTCTTACGTGATAGACAAAGTCAATATAAGATTAAAGAAAGAAGATAATCTTCTTTCTTTTAGTTTGACTATTTTATTATAATTTAATATAATTATATTGTGAAAGAGGGATATTTATGAAAAAATTAATTAGAGAAATAATTCCATATGTTGTAATTATTTTAATTGTAGTATTAATAAGAACGTACATAGCTACTCCTGTTATTGTATCTGGTGATTCTATGAAACCTAATTTACATGATGGCGAAATGTTAATAGTAAGAAAAATAGGTTATAATGGTACTTCTATTAATAGATTTGATATAGTGGTAGTAAAGGAAGGTAAAGAAGAGATTATTAAGAGAATTATTGGTTTACCAGGAGAACATATATCATATAAAAATAATAAATTATATGTTAATGATAAACTAGTAGAACAAGATTATAAGTTTTATGATACTGAAGATTTTAATTTAGAAGAAATATGTACTTGTTCGAGTATACCAGAAGGTAAATATCTAGTATTAGGAGATAATCGTCCGGTATCAAAAGACAGTAGAACGATCGGTTTAATAGATGAGAAAGAAATCTTTGGAGAAGCTATATTTAGAATATGGCCTATATCTAAGATAGGAAGTATATAAAGAGGTAAGTAGTTGTGAAATTGATAATATAAGGTAACTATAAATTCTTATAATTATTGTATAATTACAACACATATAATAAAATCAAAGTAGGTGATTAAGATGAACGATAAAGAAAAGTTAACTAAGGTCGGAATTAATTGGTATCCAGGTCATATGGCTAAGACTAAGAGAGAAATAAAAGAAAAGATAGACTTAATCGATATAGTATTTGAAGTAATTGATGCCAGAATACCTTATTCTTCTAAAAATGAGGATATTAATGATATTATATCTAATAAACCTAGAGTACTTATTATGACTAAATCTGATTTATGTGATTTAGAAATTACTAATAAATGGAAGAAGTATTATGAGGATAAAGGATATGTAGTTGTAATGTTAGATTTAATTAATAGTTCTAATATAAAAGAACTATACAATAAAATTGATCCTATTATAAAAGAATTAGATAGTAAAAGAATTAGTAAGGGGTTAAAATCAAGAAGAACAAGAGTATTAGTGGTAGGAGTTCCTAATGTAGGAAAGAGTACTCTAATTAATAGATTAGTAGGTAAAAAAGCTACAAATGTTGGAAATAAACCTGGTGTTACTAAATCTTTAGAATGGATTAGAATTAATGATAAATTAGAATTATTAGATACTCCTGGTATCTTAATGCCTAAGATTAGTGATGAAGAAGTAGCCAAAAATTTGGCTAGTATGACTGCGATTAAAGAAGAAGTATTAAATATTGATGAAATTGCTATGTATATTATTAATAAGATGTTATCTCTTTATAAAGATAATATTGTAAATAGATATAATTTATCTAATACTGATGATTTAATAGAAATACTAGATCAAATTGGTAAAAAAATAGGGGCTATTAAAAATTATGAAGTAGATTATGATAGAGTATATCTAAGAATAATAAAAGATTTGCAAGAAGGATATCTAGGTAAGATTACTTTTGATAGATTATAGAGAAGAGATTTTTCTTCTTTTTTTAATTTATTATTAAAATAGATATTAACATTATATATTAAAATATGATAAAGTTTTTGTGCTAAGAATTGGTTTTAAAAAAATAAAGTTATTTTTGGACAACTTTATTTTATAATATTACTAAGTATTCCATATGAAAAGATACTCATTATGATACTAGCTAGAATTACTCCTAGTATTATATATATAAATGATTTTTTCTTATCTAAATGAAGAAGTACCGCTAGTGCTGAACCGGTCCATGCCCCTGTTCCTGGAAGAGGAATACCTACAAATAGGAGTAGCCCTAAATATCCATATTTATCTATTTGTTTCTTTTTAGATAATATTTTCTTTTCTAATTTAGTTACTACTTTACTAGTTAATTTATATTTCTTAAGTAAATTGAATATTTTATTTAGGAATAACAATACTAATGGAATAGGCAAGATGTTACCAATTATACTAAGAGTATATCCTTTTAAAAAAGTCACTTTTAATAGAGAAGCAGCAATAAGCCCTCCTCTTAGTTCTAGTATTGGAAGTATTGATATTATAAATACAATTAATTCTTTACCTAATGATCCAAGTAACTTTATTAAGCCCTCTACTAAATTTTCCATATATTTATCACATCCTAGTTCATTATATCAAAATAAATTGTTATTAACAAGTAAAAAATCTTAAAATCTACTTGAAAAAAATAGTATTTTATAGTATATTTTATTATAGAGTATGGAGAGTGAATAAATATGAAGAAAATAAATAGTTTTATTAAAAGTAGAGCATTTATAATAGCACTTGCTTTAACATTTATATTTCTTATAATAATTGGTGTTACTTATGCGTGGTTTACTTGGACTAGTACAGATAATACTAATATAACTATGCAAATAGGAGAATATACTACTGTTACATATACTGGAGGTAATGCTATTAATGTTAATAATTTAGCTCCTGTATATAATTATACTGATGGAGAATCTACGACATTTACATTAACTAATAATAATACAGATGTAACTAAAGAATTTAAATACAGTGTGTATTTAGATATAACTTCTATATCTAATGAACTTAAATCTACTTCATTAAAATATGTATTATTAGATGGCTCTAATAATATAGTAGATCAAGGTAATTTTTCTACTGCATCAAATGGTTCTACTTTAACTATAACAGAAAATAAATCTCTACCTAATGGTAATTCTTCATATACATTTTTATTATATATCGATGGTAATCAATCAAATAATTCAAATATGATGAATAAATCTCTTATTGGTAGTTTAAGAGTGACTGTAGTGAGGGGAGATGTCGTGCCCAATCCAATTACTGATTTTCAATATGAAATTGGTACTGATGATGCATCTGGTTATGTTATTTTGAGAGAATATATAGGACAATCTCCAACGGTTGTAGTTGCGGATAGATATACAATTAATGATGTTACTTATGATACTGCTTTTTATCTACAAACAGAGCCAATGGGTGAGTTTTTACCAGTTTCAACTTTTTCTTCTAATAGTACAATAACTGGTGTTGTTTTACCTAGCAATTATACAGTTTATCATTATTCTCAATTTGGGTCTTCTCAAGGAATAATTAATAACCAAATGATTTCATTTGCAGGATGTACATCTCTCGTTAATGCTCCAGCAATTCCGAATACTGTAACTAATATGAGCCAGGCGTTTTCTGGGTGTACCTCCCTTGTTAATGCTCCAACCATTTCTAATTCTGTAGTGAATATGTACTATGCTTTTCAAAATTGCACATCACTAGAAAATGTAACAGAAATACCAGGTTCTGTAATTAATATGACGGGAACATTTTATGGCTGCACTAATTTAACTGGAACTATTAGAGTTAATTCTAGTAATGTAAGTCTTACTGCAAATGGAAATGTTTCTTCGCAAAATCCATTTTATAATACAACATTGCCAATTACTGTTGAGGTGCCTGCTGGTTCTAAAACGTATAATCATTTTACTGCTAGCGGTAAGCCTGCAAATGTAACTGTTACTACATTTACTCCGTAATAATAAATAAAGAAAGAAAAGAGGTTATGAAAATGAATGAACAAGATTTAATGATTCAAGAAAAGATTAAGAAGAGAGAGAAAACTGATATTATGCTTGCTTATATACTTATTGTTATATTACTTGGGTGTATATTATTTATTGTATACTTAAAGTTTATTAGAAAAGATAATAGTTCTAATGAAAATGATATTAGCGAATATACTGTTAATTATATTAAATTAGAGGATATTGTTAATGATATTAATAATAATTTGAGTAGTAAATATAGTGGTATTAATGGTACTTTTGGGGAAAATAATATTAGTGTAAAATATGGTGATATTTTGTTTAATATTCCTGTTATTAATAATGAATTAGAGTTTAATATTGATATGGATAATAAAGAATTATCTAAAGATATTTATAGAGAAATTATTGCTAGTGTATGTACTTATTATAGTAATGATAGAACTGGATGTGTTAATGCTTCTAAAAGTGTTAGTAATAATACTAATGGTATTAGATTTGTAAATGATACTATATATATTAATATTACTAGCGGAGTTACTCCAATTGAAACTGTTAATAAAATTACATATGAGGAGGAAACTATTATTGATATTGATAATACTGATTATGAATTAAATATTAATGATATTTTTATTAATAATATTAAAGTTGATATGTTAGATACTAAGATTACTATTAGTGGTGATATATCTGCTACTGGGAAGGTAACTGTTAAGTTATATGATAATGATAGTGAGTTGTTAGTTAGTGAGGAGCTTGATAGCGAGAATAATTTTAGTATATCTTTTGATTATGACGACAAATTAAATGTAGAGAGTATTAAGAAATATAGTATTAGTATAGAATAGGAGAATATATGAGTACGCATATTGAAAGTAAGAAAGAAGACGTTGCTTCTGTAGTACTAATGCCAGGAGATCCTAAACGTTGTGAATACATTGCTAAAAAGTATTTATCTAATAGTAGGCTTATTAATGATGTAAGAGGAATGACAGCTTATACTGGTTATTATAAGAGTCATAAGATTACTTTATTTCCTTCTGGTATGGGGATTCCTAGTATGGGTATTTATTCTTATGAATTATTTAAGGAATATGATGTTAAATATATTATTAGAATTGGTACGATGGGTGCATATACTAATTTAAAACTTAAAGATATAGTACTAGTGGATAATTCTATTACTAATTCTAATTACGGATTTTATGCAGCAGGGTATAATGGTAATATTATTAAGAGTAATGATGAACTTAATAATATTATTATGAATAGTGCTTCTATTAATAATATTCCAGTATATAGAGGCAATATTTATTCATCTGATGTCTTTTATGAGAAAGATAATAATTATAAAGAAATTGCTAGTAAGTATAATGTACTAGGGGTAGAAATGGAAAGCTATGCTTTATTTGTTAATGCCAGTATATTTAATAAAAAGGCTAGTACCTTACTTATGGTTAGTGATAGTTTTTTAAATACTGATAAATTATCTCAGGAGGAAAGAGAACGGGGATTGGATAATTTAATAGTGGTTGCTTTAGAGTCTTGTTTAAAACTTCGATAATGGGGTATAATATCATCAGGAGGGTACATTATGAATTTTGAAACTATTAATATGGGTGCTTATAATTTGCACTTTATTAAAACTAAAAAATTTAAAACGATTACTATAGATGTAGATTTTTATAGGAATATCAAGAAAGAAGAAATAACTAAGAGAAATTTACTTAAGATGATTTTACTTGATTCTAGTAAGAATTATAAAACTGAGAAAGAATTAATCATTGAAAGTGAGAATTTATATGATATTAAAGTTTCTTCTTCTATTTCAAGGCTTGGAACATTAAGTAACTTGTCTTTTCAGACTAAGTTTTTAAATGAAAAGTATACAGAAAAAGATATGAATAGAGAGTCTATCATCTTTTTTCTTGATCTTATTTTTAATCCTAATATAGAGGATAATTCTTTTATAAATATTGGTAAACAAAAAGAGAAATTAAGACAAGACATTATTAGTATTAAAGATAATAAACCGAGACTTGCCCATTTGAAATTAATGGAAAAATATAATAAAAGAGAATATGGGTATAATACTTTTGGATATATAGAAGACTTAGATAATATTGATGGTAATAGTTTATATGATTATTATAAAGAGGTATTAGATAAGGATCAAATTGATATTTTTGTACTAGGAGATTTTTCTAGTAGTGAAATGAAAGAAATATTTAAAGAGTATTTTAAGGTTAATACTTTTAAGAAAGAGAATAAGAAACTATTAGTTAAAGAATTGGATATTAGGAAGAGAATTATTAGATATCATGAATATGACGATGTTAATCAAGTACAGGTATTATTACTTCTTTCTCTTAATAATTTAACTGATTTTGAAAGAAGATATACTATTAAAGTATTGAATGAAATACTAGGTGGATCTTCTAACTCGATATTATTTAGTAGAGTAAGGGAAGAAAAAGGGTACTGCTACTACGTTAATAGTAGTGTTAAAGCTTATGATAATATTATGGTTATTAATTCTGGAGTAGAAAGTAAGAATACTGAGAAATGTATTAAACTAATTAGAAAAGTATTAAAAGAAGTAAAAGAGGGTAAAATCGATGATAGTGTAATAGATTCTGCTATTAAGACTATTGTATCTGGAATTAATGCAACGTTAGATAATCCTATTGGTATTATTAACACTTATTTTTCTAAAGTACTTGTTGGTACTGAAGATGCTGAAGAGAGAATTAAAAAATTTAAGAGTGTTACGAAAGATGATATTGTAAAAGTAGGCAAAAAGATTAATTTGAATAGTGTTCTTACATTAGAAAAGGGGGTTAATAATGAAGAAAATAAAGATTAATAAATTAGATGAAGAAGTGTATTTTGAAAAATTAGATAATGGATTAGAAGTTTATTTATTTAATAAAGAATCTTTTAAAAGTAGTTATGTTACTTTTACAACGAAATATGGTTCTGTATATAATGAATTTATACCGATAGGTAGTAATAAGATGACTTCTTTTCCTAAAGGGATAGCTCATTTTTTGGAACATAAGGTATTTGCTGTTAAAGATGGACCTGATCCTATGGAATTCTTTTCTCGTAGTGGGGCTATATGTAATGCCTATACTACTTTTGATAATACCACTTATTTGTTTTATGCTACGAGTAAACTAAAAGAAAATATATGTTATCTACTTGACTATGTACAAGAATTATATTTAACTGAGGATTCAGTAGAGAATGAAAAGAATATTATATCTGAAGAGATTCATATGTATGATGATAGACCTAGTGAAGTATTAGCAGAAAAAATAAGATTAAATACTCTTAATACTAATCCCTATCGAGATAGTATTATCGGTACAACTAGTGATATTAATGATATTACTAAAGAGGATTTAGAGACCTGCTATAAGACTTTTTATCACCCTTCTAATATGTTTTTAGTAGTAGTGGGTTCATTTGATGTAGAAGAGATTATGACTGCTATTAAGGATAATCAAAATAATAAAAAATTTGATGTATTAGATGAAATTAAAATAAAAGAAATAAAAGAAAAAAATGAAGTATATAAAAAAGAAGAAATAATAGAGAGTACTACTAGTGTACCTAAAGTATCTTTGACTATTAAGTTGCCTATTAAAAATACAAAATTATCTAGAAGGGAATTATCTTTATATCTATATATTTTATTTACTTCAATGTTTGATGAGACTTCTTCTTTTGATGAGGAATTAAAGAAAGATAAAATAATTAATAATACTACTTATGTAAGTACACTTAATACTAATACTCATATGCTTATTAGTATTATTAATGAAACACCTAAGTATAAAGAGTTTATTAAGAGAGTAGAGGATAAATTAAAAGATATAAGTATTAATGAAGAGGATTTTAAGAGAAAGAAAAAAGTACTTATTAGTAATGAGATATTTGCTTATGAATATGCTGAACAAATAAATGATATAATACTTGATGATATTTTATATAATGGTGAAGTAGAAGAAGACCCAATAGGAGTAATTGAGAATTTAAAATTGGACGTATTAAATGATTTAATAAATAAGCTTGATTCTAAAAATATATCTAAGATAATACTTAAAAGTGGTGAATGATAATTATACGTACAGTAATAATTAATTATGTAAAGAAAGAAAAACAAAGAAGCGAACACTTATCAAAATAATAATTTACAAAAATTATTATTTTTTTAATTTTTAAGAAACATAAAAAATGTATAAAATAAGATTTTATAAGAAATAGAATACAATTATATTGCTGATATAAAGTGAATAAACGGTTGTAAAACAAAGGCTTGAGTTAAATAATATACAAAAATTGCAAAATCAGAAAAAACAAAAAAACAGAAAAAATAGTTTTAGACGTTTTTAGAAAAATAAAAAAATGTAAAATTTTTAAAATGCGAACAAAAAGTATTGACAAGGTGTGTTTGACTATTATATAATGTTGACTGTAGGATAAAGAAAGGAAGTAAAATTATGACAGATGTATTAGAAAAATTAGAGAATTTAGAAGTAATTAAAAGAAATGGTAAAAAGGTATCTTTTGATGAAACTAAGATTGCTCTTACTATCAAAAAAGGATTTGATAGTATTATCCTAGAGGATGATGAAAGGAAATATACTGAGAAAGATATTCAAAAAGTATATCAAGCAGTTATTAAGAAAATTGAGAAAGAGTATTTGCCAATAGGTAAAGTTAAAATAGAACAAGTACAGGATTTAATTGAAGATAATCTTAAGAAATATGATTATGCTGATGTATATGAATCATTTTCGGAATATAGGAAGAGAAGAGCTGCTGCTAGAGAAGCATTTAGAGATGATAAGA
Source organism: uncultured Caryophanales bacterium (assembly GCA_947164795.1). GTDB lineage: Bacteria > Bacillota_I > Bacilli_A > RF39 > UBA660 > CAG-302. The sequence continues at coordinate 10,513 of CAMUXV010000020.1, forward strand.
ATATGGCTAGACTTCAAAAGAGTATTGAAGGATTAGGTCTTAAGAGTGCTAATGAAGAAGATTCTAAAAGAGAAAATGCAAATATTGATGGTAATACTGCGATGGGTACGATGCTTCAATTTGGCAGTACAATATCAAGAGCATTTACTGAGACATATTTGATGAAGAAGAAATATGCTGAAGCGCATGATAATGGTGATATTCATATTCATGATATGGATTTTGAGGCTATGGGTACTACTACTTGTTGTCAAATTGATTTAACTAAATTATTTAAAAATGGTTTTTCTACAGGACATGGATTCCTTAGAGAACCTAATAGTATAATTAGTTATAGCGCACTAGCGGCTATTGCTATTCAAGCTAATCAAAATGATCAACATGGTGGTCAATCTATACCAGCCTTTGATTATTATATGGCTCCTGGAGTATTAAAGACATTTAAGAAACAATTTAAACAAGCTGTATATGAACTTTTAGAATTTACTGACTTTATTAGCTTTGTAAATATGGATAGAGTAGAAAGAGAAATTGATAAATTATCTAGTATTAATATTGATATTGATGTATTTGAATCTATCTATAAAGAAAGTGCTGAAGTTAAAAGAATATTTCAAAAAGGATATGAGACTGCTTATAAGAAGACAAATAGAGAGACATATCAAGCTATGGAAGCATTTATTCATAATTTAAATACAATGCATTCAAGAGCAGGAGCGCAAGTACCATTTTCTTCTGTTAACTTTGGTACTGATACTTCTCCTGAAGGTAGAATGGTTATTAAAAACTTTTTACTTGCTACTGATGCTGGTCTTGGAAAAGGGGAAACACCTATATTTCCAATATCAATATTTAAATTAAAGAAAGGTGTAAGTTATGAACCTGGAGATCCTAACTATGATTTATTTAAGTTAGCATGTAAAGTATCTGCGAAGAGATTGTTCCCTAATTTCTCGTTCTTAGATTCTTCATTTAATAAACCATATTTTAAAGGGGACTATAATACAGAAGTTGCTTATATGGGATGTAGAACTAGAGTTATGGCTAATGTTGTAGATGAAGATAAAGCAGTAACTACTGGTAGAGGTAATTTATCATTTACTTCAATTAACTTACCAAGGCTTGGTATTAAACATGGCCTTGTGAGAAATGAAAAGACTGATATGAAAGGCTTTTATGAAGAACTTGGTAATTTAATGGATTTGGTTAAAGATCAATTACTTGAAAGATTTGAAATCCAATGCAATAGAAGACTATATAACTTTCCTTTCTTATTAGGACAAGGCGTGTGGATTGATTCTGATAAATTAAAACCTAACGATAGACTAAGAAAGATACTTAAACATGGTACTTTATCAATTGGTTTTATTGGACTAGCAGAATGTCTTAAAGCATTAATTGGTAAACATCATGGAGAAAGTGATGAGGCTCAAAAGCTTGGATTAGAGATTGTTGAATTTATGAGAAAGAAATGTGATAGTTATGCTAAAGAATATAAATTAAACTTCACATTACTTGCTACGCCAGCAGAAGGATTATCTGGTAGATTTGTTAATATTGATAAAGCTGTATATGGTAAGATTAAAGGTATTACTGATAAAGAATATTATACTAATTCGTTCCATGTGCCTGTATATTATAATATTTCAATTGTTAATAAAATTAAGAAGGAAGGACCATATCATAAATTTACTAATGCAGGACATATTAGTTATATTGAATTAGATGGTGATACTACTAATAACTTGGAAGCATTTGAAAAAATTGTTAGAACAATGTATGAAAATGATATGGGATATGCTGCGATTAATCATCCAGTAGATAGAGATCCAGTTTGTGGCTATACTGGTGTAATAGGAGATGTTTGTCCTGGATGCGGTAGAAGAAATTTCGAAGCTGTTCCAGTTGATAGAGTTAATGAATATAAAAATAGTTGTAATTGTTAAATAAAAGAAAAGGAGTTAATTAAAATGAAAGAAGAAGTTAAAGAAAAAACTGTCGGTGAGGGTGTTGGTTTTGATAGAATTAGAAGAATTACGGGTTATTTAGTAGGTACTGTAGATAGATTCAACAATGGTAAGAGAGCAGAAGAAAGAGATAGAGTAAAACACAGTACAGAAGGTTTAATGTCAAATAAAAAGTGTGCATAATGAAGATAAGATTAGCAGTGAACTTTCTACAAGAAGATAGTATCGTAGATGGCGAAGGTATTAGGTCAGTTATTTGGACACAAGGCTGTGCTCACAAATGTCCTGGATGCCATAATCCGGGGACACATTCTTTTGAAGATGGGTACTTGCTTGATATAGATGAAGTACAATCGATGATAGATGACTTAGAAGGCCAAGATGGAATTACTTTTTCAGGAGGAGATCCTTTCTATCAACCTGAAGAATGTACTGTTTTAGCTAAATATGCTAGAAAAAAAGGATTAAATATTTGGTGTTATACTGGTTTTACTTATGAATCATTAATTAAATTATCAGTTAATAATTCTAGTATTATGGATTTTCTAAAAGAAATTGATGTCTTAATCGATGGGCCATTCCTTTTAGAAAAGAGAAGTTTAGATGCAATATTTAGAGGTTCTACTAATCAAAGAATAATTGATGTTAAAAAAAGTCTAAATAATAAGGAAATAGTACTAGTGGAAAAATATTATAAAAGTAATAAAAAAGTAAAAGAGCATATTTATATATAGCTCTTTTCTTATAAAAATAGTACTAGAGTGTTGTTTATATATTACGATGAGGTATAACTATGAAATGAAAATAAATTATGTTAGATATAATAATTTGTTTATGTTGTGATAGAAAATCTTTTGAAGCAAAAAGTAGATTATGCTATTATATCTAATACTTCTGGTAAAGCGATTGAAGAAATAAAAGAGATAGAAGAGTTAATAAATAAAGAGGATTAAATCCTCTTTTAATTTTTAAATCTTAAATTTTCATTTGATATATTAAATAACATTCCTATTAATATCATATACGATAACAGTGATGACCCTCCATATGAAATGAATGGTAAAGTGATACCCATGATAGGTAGCAAACCTAGTGTCATTCCTATATTCTGTATTTGTTGGAATAGGAGTACCGCTATTATGCCTCCTACAGATAATTTATCACTTATACTAGGAGATTTATCTGCTAGTGAAATAATACTTAAATCAAAATAAATTAATAATCCTATTAGTAATAGAGCACCAATTAAACCAAAATTAGATGAGAACACAGCAAATATAAAATCCGTTTGCATTTCTGGAAAATATATTGGTGTATTATTAAATCCATGTCCAAATAGTCCAGCAGATCCAATTGCAGTTAGTCCGTTAGTTAACTGAAGTCCACTTGAATTTGACCAATTTAATATTCTGTCCATTCTATAAAAGAAACTTGTGCCAAATATTTTGATAAACAAATCTTGTTTTAAGAAATAGATACTCAAGAATGTTCCACCAAATGCTATTAATAATCCTAATATGATTAGGAACCATCTATTTTTAAATCCTCCGACGAAAAGCATTACTGTAGTTATTATAAAGTATATTAGTACTGCTCCTGTATCTGGCTCGATAAATGTTAGTATAGAAGGTATTCCTACGATTATCAATACTTTCATTAAAAATTTAAATTCATCATTAACATCTGCTGTTCTTTTTTCTTCTTTAAAATCAGTAATCATTCTGGATAGAGTTATTATTAAAAATATTTTCATAAATTCTGATGGTTGGAAACTACCGATAAATGGTATTACAAACCAACATTTTGCATTATTTATTTCTTTACCAAAAATGAGAACCATTATCAGGAGTATTATTCCAATTATGTAAAAAATATAAGCATTATTATATAAGAATTTATTACCAACTGTCATCATTAAATATGCTATAGCAAAACCTATTGAATACCAAAGTAGTTGTTTTAAATATAGATTCTGTAGGTCATCCGCTATTAAACTTCTGGTGGCATATATAGTAGCTGTACTTATTATGGCAAATAATATAATAGGTATCAATATGCTTTTTTCTACTTTGAATTTGGATTCTTTATGCATAAATGTCATCCTTTCTTAATTATGATACCACAAATTAATAAAATAATAAATATCTATAAAATAAAATCATATATTTAATTAGAGGTGGCATATGAAAGATTTACCTAAGACATATCATAATAAAATTGATAGGGATATTACTAATAATAAAAAAGTTTTTTCAAGTTTGCATGAAAAGTTTCAAGAGGTTTACAAAGATACTAAAGAGAAAATTGTTGGTAATAAAAAAAGTTACACTATAGAACAAAAAATTTATAATATTTTTAATTCTCCCAATTATATTTATAAAATGGATGTGATTATTGTAACTGATGAAGAAAAAATAGAGAAAAGAATAGTAGGTAAGACTAAAACAAATTTAATTACTTTTGATGGAGAATATATTCCTATTGATAAAATTAGAGATATCTATATTGCAAGATAACTCTTTTTTTTCATGTTCTTTTATGTTATTATATATTTAGGTGATTATATGAATAGAGTATTTTTTAGTGTTGGCCCTATTACAATATATTGGTATTCACTTCTTATAATGATTGCTGTATTAATTGGATATTATTTTTCATGTAAAGAAGCGGAAAAAAATGGATTAAAAAAGAATTTTATTTCTGATTTAGTGTTTTATTTAGTAATTATTGCTATATTAGGAGCACGTATTTATTATGTAATTTTTAATTTTTCTGTATTTAAAGATAATATATTAGATATTTTTAAAATATGGGAAGGTGGACTTGCTATTTATGGAGCAATTATTTCTTCAATTATTTTTATAATTTATTATTGCAGAAGAAAAAATAAAAATTCTTTATTAGTTCTTGATACATTAACTCCATATTTAATACTTGGGCAAGCGATAGGCAGATGGGGGAACTTTTTTAATGGTGAAGCTCATGGCGCTTCGACTACGCTTGAGTATCTACAAAAACTTCGTTTACCTAGTTTTATTATTAAGGGAATGTATATAAATGGTAGTTATTATATACCAACATTTTTATATGAATCCATATGGTGTATTATTGGTTTTATACTTCTTTTATTTATTAGAAAGAAAGACCAGTATAATCATCCTGGTAAGATATTGTTTTCATATTTTATATGGTATGGAATAGGTAGATTTTTGATTGAGGGATTAAGAGCAGATAGTCTATACTTCTTATCGCTTAGAGTAAGTCAGATTGTTTCTGCGGTATTAATTATCATTGGTATAGTAGGTATATTTAGAATAAAAAGAAAAAATATCAATTAATATTTACATATTTTTATATTTTTGGTATTATTAGTGATAGGGAGAGTGTGATATGGAATTAGGAGCGGTTATTATAATATTAATAATAGCTATTATAATATTTTTATCATTTTATATGATATCTATATATAATAAGATTTTTCTCACCCAAAAAAGAGTACTAAAAAAGTTTGAACCAGTAGATTTATCCATAAAAAAATATATTACTATAACAAATGAACTTAAAGATATATCAGAGGATAATAATTTAACTGAAGAATTATCAATATTATCTATGAAATTATCTAGAGTAAGAAACAATAATAAAAAAATATTAGTATTAAAAGATGCTGATTATACTATTAATAAGGCGTTTGATATGTATAATAAAAATAAGAAGATAAAAATACTAAAAGGTGAATATGAAAAATATAATAATAAGATATTATATGCTAAAGATATATATAATAAAAAAGTAAAAGAATATAATAAATTAATATATGAATTTCCTTATTTTATTATTACTAGATTATTTAAAATAAAAAAACTAAATATAATAGATGGTGAATAAAATGTTTTATACTTACAATAATATTAATTACCCTATAGAAATAATTAAAAAGAGTAATAAAAATACTTATCTAAGAATAAAAAATGGCAAAATAGTGGTTACTACTAATTACTTAGTTTCTAGTAAAAAGATAGA
>CAMUXV010000021.1 GCA_947164795.1 uncultured Caryophanales bacterium
TTTGATTATTTGCTAATTTATCTACTCTATCTGCTTTTACGGTATAATAGATTTTTTTATGATAGAGATATTTTGAATAATCAAAAGTATTAAAGTTAGTACTTGATTTTGGTTTAGTAATAGTACCTACTACTTTTAATTTATCTCCAATATTTAAATTATTAAATACTAGTGATTCATAATTATAATAGATAATTATTTCTTCTTTTGCTTTTAAGTTTATTATTAAATTATTATCTTTTATTTTATATGATTTCACTGTACCAATGAAAATAGTATCTTTTTCATTATATTTGGATTTAAATGGATAGTAACTAGTAAATAGATAAGAAAAAAGAAGAAGAGTTAAAGCTAATATTTTAAATAGATATTTAGACTGTAATATAATCTTTAATCTTCTCAAAAATAGCTTCTCCTATTCCAGATACTTCTTTTATTTTATCAATACTAGTAAAATTGCCATTCTTAGTACGATATTCGATTATTGATTTAGCTTTTGCTTCTCCTAACGATGGTAATGTCATAAGTTCATCAATACTTGCGGTATTTATATTTACTAAGTTAGAAGTTTTTTCTTCGTTAGATTCATCTGTTATGCAAGCATCATTTGTTATATAAGGGCAATCACAAATACATACTTCGGATTTATATTTTTCTAATACTTCTTCTTTAGAATAAATTACGATAGTCATTTCATCTGCTACTATTTTAGCTAAATTAATATTAGAAGTATCAGCATCTTCAGTTAGACCTCCAGCCATATTTATGACATCATTAATTCTTTTACCATTTTCAACTTCATATACACCAGGATTATTTACATTTCCTTTGATATCAACAGTTACTGTTGATACTTCTTTTTTTTCTTCTACTTTCGGTAGTTCCTCTGCTGGTTCTTCCTTTTCTTCTTCTTTGAAAATATCCACAACTTCTTCTTTTTCTTCTTTATTATTTTTGTATAGGATGAAGATTGTTCCTCCTAACACAATTGAAATACCTATTAAAATTAATATAAATTTTTTCACTTATCTCCTTTCTGTTCTCCATTTTATAACTCTTTATTATAATCATTTATACACTTGTAGTCAAGAGGTTATATTTGATTTTTTATTGTTATTATAGTAAAATGGTGTTGGTGAATAATATGCTTAGTATTAAGAATAGTGATAAATATGAATATGTAATAAAAAACTCTAAATTTATTTCTTTAATATTTAGAGTTTATAATAAGGATGAAGTCAATTTTTATTTAGATAAAGTAAAAAATGAATATACTGGAGCTACGCATTACTGCTACGGATATGTTATAGATAATGATATTAAAGCAAGTGATGATGGAGAACCATCTGGTACAGCTGGTAATCCAATTCTTAAACAAATTCAAAATAATAATCTAAATTATACTCTTATTGTAGTAGTTCGATACTTTGGAGGTACTAAATTAGGGGCTGGTCCTCTTACTAGAGCATATGCTAGAGTATCTAGAGAAGTTATAAAAAAAGATAATATCATCGAGTTAGTTAAAGGTTATGATATTGATATTACTTTTAACTATAATGATATTAAAAATATAGACTATCTGCTAGGTGATAGTACTATTATAAATAAAATATTTGATAAAGATATTATATATAATGCTCATGTTACTAAGGAAGTATTAGATTCTTTATCTAATTATAATGTTAAAATAAAAAAAGAAATATTTATTCAAAAATAGATATTTCTCTTTTTTTAAACGCAGTAAGAATCTAATTCACTATATTTGCCATTTTTATCAATAAGTATTATATAATTACATCCGCCTGAGTTTCCTATTCTTCTTTCAAAATTAATTATTCTTTCAATACCACTATAATCATTAATTTTAGTTGCGGTCAAATTACCAGAATCATAATTTGAAGTATTATATTTATATACATCTCCACTGTTAGTTAAAACATATAATGCACTATCTGATGATGGAGGGCTAAATAAAACAATATCTTTAGCATCAGAAACATTAGATATATGATCTAGAAAATTAATATTTATTCTGCCATTAATTTCTAGGGTGAATGTATAATTTAAATTTCCTTCTTTTTTTATAATACTAATGTCTCCAGTTCCAAACTTATTTAATTCTTCAACATTCAAGTTACCATAAGTAGCATCAACACAATTAGTAGTGGTCACATCTTTACAAGTACAATCATTACCACTAACACTACTTATCTTATAAACTGTATAAACAAAATAGCAACATAATCCCATAGCAAATACTGATAATGTTCCAAGTAATATCTTTAATCTTTTATTTTCTTTTTCCATTTTCTTTCCTTCTTTCTATTATAATAGTACCACAAATAAATTTAATAATCTATAATTATTTAAAACTTTTAATATTATTTCGCTTTACAGTCACATATATTTTATAAAAGAGCATTTTTATATTTGATTATATAATGACTAATTATTTTATGAACATTATCAATCAAAAAAGAAAACTTATGCTCTGTTAAGTTTTCTTTTAATCATATTTACAATTCTTCTAAACAAATTTTTAGCATCATCACTAATAAAGCATAATATAGATGCTGTTAAGCCAATTACTAAGATAAATATTATACCTAATTTAATAACAGTAGTAATAATACTAGTACTTGTACTCAAGAAGTAATGCTCTACTGGTATAAGTAGTAATGATAATGATATATATACTATTATTACTACGATAAAATCTTTTAAAGTATTAAATAAGCTCTTATCCTTAAATATCTTTATAGTAACTGTTCTTGATTTTAAGAAAATATTTGCAAGAAAGGCAATAGCAGTACCTAATAGTATTCCATTTATACCATAGAACTGTATTAGAATAATAGATAATACTAAGTTAATAATAGCACATATAAAGATATGTTTTTTATTATCTTTAAATAGTCCATCAGCATTAATAAGAGCCACTAATGGATAGTATAAAATATTTAAGAATAATGTTGTGGTAAATAAGAATACTGTTAAATAACTTAAGATATAATTATCTTTACCTACCCATATACTAACGAAACCTCTTATTCCTATCATAAATGTTAGACACATACTAAAGGCTATTAATACAAATAACATTAAGAATTCTTTATATAATGGATGAACTCTATCTTCTTCTTTTTTAGCAAAGACATTACCAAAGGAGTATACAGAAGACAATTCTACACGAGAAGCCACTTCTCCTAGAAATCTTAGGATATAGTTATATGTTGTATAAATACTTACCATTATAGGTCCATTAAATGCCATTAAAAGAAGTGCATCAATATTATTTAGTACTAAATATCCAACTTGTGTCCATGCTAAGTCTTTAGTCATTTTTACCATAGATGTATCTTTTCTAGCTATTTCATGCAAATCTAGATATTTCTTTTTAACTACAATTCTACTAATTATTTCTTCTAATATCTTCATAGAAAGTATTACTATTGCAATAGACTCTAAAGTTCTAAATTTAATAGTGACTATAACGATTAAAATATCACAAAGTATTTTTACACTATTAAAGATGAGAGAATATACATACTTTTCTTGAGCTGCTGATAATACTGCCGAATATGTTTGTCCTCTTCCAAAATATGCTATTAAGTATGATGTTGATATGATAAAGAAGCAAATTAAAGCTGATGCTTTATATCCTTCTTCAAAATGATAGAAGAGATATAATCCTGTTGTTACTAAGAAAATTATTCCAAGTATGATAAGGCCTATTATTTTAAACACCTTTCTAGCTCCTCCATAGATAGCATTAATATCATCCTTATTCTTCTCTGCGAATGGCTTATACAAGCTATATATGACGGCATCAGAAAAACCTGCTTGAGCTAAAAAGACATATGATATGATTTGATTTATTGTTTGATAATAACCATTTCCCACATCTCCAATGTAGTTTATTAAAGCATTCATTTTTACTAAGCCTATTACTCCAATTAATAGATATGGAATAATATCCGCTAGCATATTTAAAAATATTTTTTTAGTACGCACTTTTTATCACTTCCAATATTATAATAACATAATTTTTATTTATTATAAAGAAAAAGATTATGATTTTACATTTTATTCATAATCTCATATAACAAATACTAATAAATAATAAATAGTAAATGCAAGTAGCATTAATATTCCTTCTAATCTAGATACTGTTTTTTTACTTTCTGAAAAAGTAAATAATAAAAATGCAGATCCTATTAACATAATAACATCAATATAATTAAAACCACCGGGTGTAATAGTTCCAAATATGGCTACTGGTATACCAAGAACTACACATATATTAAAGATATTACTTCCTATTATGTTACCAATTAATAAATCTTGCTCTCCTTTTTTTGATGATACAATAGTGGTTACTAATTCTGGAAGTGATGTGCCAAAAGCAATTATAGTAAGTGAGATTATTCTTTCACTAAGTCCTAATGCTTTAGCAATATTGGTAGCATTATTTACTACTATATTACTACCCAATATAATTCCAACAAGTCCTATGCCTACCATTAAAAACGATTTCCAAAGTTTATATTGTGGTTTTTCATCTTTTATTTCATTATTTTTTTGTTTTGCAAGAGCTATTAAGTAATATATAAATATTGAAAAGAATAAAAGAATAACTATTGCATCCGCTCTTGTTATCTGATCAATAGATGCTCCTGCTAACTTTATATCGAGGAAAAGAACAACTAATAGTGTTGATACAAGTAAACATAACGGTAATTCTTTCTTAACAGTATTAGTCTTTATCTTAATGGGATGAATAACAGCTGCTACTCCTAAAATTAATAAAATATTTAAGATATTACTACCAAATACATTACCAAGTACCATATCAGTACTGCCTTTAGCCAAGGCAGACATTGATACAGCAAATTCTGGAGCACTTGTACCAAAAGCTATGATAGTAAGGCCAATTAACATTTTTGATACTTTAAAATTTTGTGCCACAGATGATGCTCCATCAACAAAAACATCTGCTCCCTTTATTAAAAATACAAAACCCACTATTAAAAGTAAAATATTTAATAACATATTATCACCTACTATTACATAATATCATATTTTTAACTAAAAGTACACAACTATTCTTTTTCTTCGTAAATTATCATCGCTGTAAAACAATATATTTGTTCCTCTGAATATATTGAGCAAGATGTTGATAATTTAATGTCAATCACTTCAATATTATTTTCTTTAATAAATTTATTTATTTCTTTTTCTAGATCACTTTCATGACCTTCATCAATTACTTTTACTTTCATATTATCACCAAAAAAAGTATATAACTTTCATCATATACTTTTTGTCATATTATGTTATCCTCTTTGTACTTCGTAATATATTTCTTCTTTTTCATCTTCATCAGTTGTATACTCTAAATATAATTTGAATTTTACATCTGAAATATCATCTGAACTTAGTATAGTTCCTTCTAATTTAATGCTATTTCCACTATTAAATAGTATTTCTTTGGTTTCATTAAATATTCCAACTGTTGGATATGTATCTTCAATTGGATAATTATGGATAAGTATTGCCTTTACGTTGTGCATATCTATTTTAGGATTATCGATAGTAAGACTATAATTAATTTTATCTCCATCTCTTTCAATATCGAAAAATGTATTAAAGTCTAATTCATCATTATTTATAAAATCTTCTTGCTTTTCTAAATTTTTCTTATATTCTAGGTAAGAAAATTTATCATCTTCTACTTTATTCGAACAACCTATTAATAATAAAACTAATGGAATAATTAATAATACTTTTTTCATAATTTTTCCCCTATTCTTAAAAGTCTATTATATTTGGCTGTTCTCTCTCCTCTAGACAATGAACCAGTTTTTATTTGTCCAGCATTTAATCCTACTGCAAAATCGGCAATATATGAGTCATCTGTCTCTCCGCTTCGGTGAGAGATAATTGTATTATAATTATTATCTTTAGCTAATTTTATCGTATCTAAAGTTTCAGTAACTGTTCCTATTTGATTTAGTTTAATTAGTATAGCATTTGCAATACCCATATCTATCCCCATTTGTAATAGTTTCTTATTTGTTACAAATAGATCATCTCCTACTAATTGAATATTCACTAATTCTCTAGTAAGTAGTTTCCATCCTTCATAATCATCCTCAGCCATACCATCTTCAATTGATATAATTGGATAATCTTTTACTAGTTCTTTATAATATTCTACTAGTTCATTACTAGTTACTTCTTTTCCTTGTAGATGGTATACACCATTGTCGTAGAACTCAGATGCCGCTACATCTAAAGCAATATTTACATCTTTACCAAAAATATAGTTTGATTTTTCCACAGATTCTTTTATTAGTTCTAAAGCTTCCCTAGCATTATTTATATTTGGAGCAAAGCCTCCTTCATCTCCCACTCCACACAGAAGGTTCTTTTCTTTTAATACGCTTTTTAAAGTATTAAATATTTCACTACCCATTCTTAGATTTTCTTTATACTCTTCCTTATTTGGTACAATCATAAATTCTTGAAAATCTAATCCATTACTAGCATGTGCTCCTCCATTTAGGATATTCATCATACATCTAGGCATTGAATATTTAGTACCTAAGTATTCATATAACTCTTTATTATTTTCGATGGCTGCTGCTTTAAGTACTGCAAGAGATACACCAAGAATGGCATTAGCTCCTAATGCCTCTTTATTCTCAGTACCATCTTTTTTAATCATTAGATTATCTATTTCCCTTTGACTAGCTACTTCCATACCTATTAGTAATGGACCTATAATATTATTAACATTACTTACTGCTTTTAATACCCCTTTACCATGGTATCTATTTTTATCATTATCTCTTAATTCTAATGCTTCTCTTTTACCAGTAGATGCTCCACTTGGTACAGAAGCTATACTCTTTATTCCTGATTCTAAAGTAAGTTCTACTTCAACAGTAGGATTACCTCTTGAATCTAATATTTCTCTAGCATATATTTTTTTTATTTTACTCAAGTTTATTACCTCCACAATAATTATACGAAATTACTTATAAAAAATCAAGAAAAATAGAACCTTATACTCTATTTAATTCCTGTTATTATCGATATTTTATTATTTAGTTCACTTATCCTATTGTTATAATTATTAATACTATTATTTTTACTTTCAATATTTTTCTTTAATTCAAGTATTCTATTATTTAAGTCTTGATGTTCGTTATTTATTATATATATTTCTTCTTTTAATTTAGTATATTTTTCAATATCATTTTTTAAACTAATATATACTTCTTTACTTTTAGTTAATTCTTTGTTTAATTTATAATCTCTATAATAGTAAATAAAGGCATTGATAAATATAGTAACCGCTATTACATTAATCACTAGTAGGATATACTTAATTTTCTTTTTCATTAATAGAACACTGCCCTTCTTCCATAATAATTATATCTTGATTCAAAAACACTTCTATTCTGATGTTTAATCCTTCCATCTATTGGATCAGATATTATCACTTCATTATCATTATAACCTATTAATACAACAGCATGTTCATGGGCTTTCCATGATATCGTTTCCATTGTTGGTTTATATATCCATGTCTTTGATATATAAGGAACAGACAATGAATTAGAAGTCCATACTACTACTGGTCTATTATTTTTAACAAGATTTAATACTTCACTAAAAGGATAATTATTTCTAACTATTACACCACTTTTATAAATATTTGCTACATCAGCAATAGGCTTTTCATATACACCATAAGATAATTCATCATAGGGATTACCAATAAACTCTAATTCAGGATTACCTCCATACATTACTCCTTCTTCATAATAAGGAATACTTCCCTTTTTTAATTTATCAATAATATTATTTGGTGTTACATTTATACCATAATACTTAAGTAATATAGTTAGAGCTACTGACTCACATCCTGTTGGATAATTAGGATATTGATTAATCGTAGGAACATTCTCTATCTTAATCGTAGATTCTCTTATCTTTCTTTGCTGTTCTTCCCATAATAATTCATTATACTTTTTACCAAGACTATTATATTGTGTTTCAAGAGATAATAATTTTTCATTAACAATGTCAAATTCTTTTAATAGTTCATCTACTTCAGTAGTTTTTATTTTATTATCTTTTTCTGTATTATTCATTTCTTCAACTAACTGTGCTGCTGTTAGTGTGTTGTCATCTGATTTATTTAATATTTCCTTTTCTAATTCTTCTTTTTTGCTTATTGCAGATGATAAATTAATATTATTACATGCATCTAACAATTCATTATCAGAAAAATATTTATATAACTTTTGATTTTCTTTTTTTATTATTGAAATACTAATACAAAAATATATTGATAAACTAATAAATATAACTGCTGGTATTAACCATATAATTAACTTCTTCATTATCTTACCTCAACATTAGATAATTTTAAAATATTATTATCTATTTTAAATGTATATATATAATTTGTATCTAAATCATTTATATATTTTACGTATACAAATACTAAATCTTCTTTTTCTTCAATATTTATAGAATATATATTTAAATAAATACTTTTATTAGTATTACTTGATAATGAGATATATTTATCAATCATATTAATATTATCATTTAGTATTAAGAAATCTTTTATACCAAAATATTTATTTGTTATATCATATATAGTATCGATATCTATATATTCATTAGTTACTTTATCATGATAATGATTATCAGTATATTTAAATGCCTCTAATAAAACTATTTTATCTTGATATTTATCTTTATGAGCACTTATATAATCAATGGCAAAATCAACCATAAATTCATAGTTATCAGTTAAACTATCATAAATAGAGAAATTACTATTATTATATATTAAATAATCAATATCATATATGTATTTTTCTATATCACCTGTTAATTCTTCCCTATCTTCTTTATAAAATAATGTATAATCATAATCCTTATAATCATAGGCATAAGTATTTTTAAAGATACTAAAGATAATAAAAATACTAGTTATTACAATTAAGGTAATTAAGAATATTTTCTTTTTCATTATCTCACTACTTTCTCTAATTTAAGTCTACCATAATAATTATATTTTTACAATATTCTATATATATTAAATGAATATTTATAAAGGAATATTCTTGTACTAGAGTATCCGCGGATTAACCCGTTAATCCGTTAGCGAAGCGGTTAATAAAAAAATAGAGTGCATAAACACTCTATTAATAAGAATCAACATTAATCTTTACCAATTTATTATCTTCGCCAAAAGAAGCTGCTTGTACTATAGTTCTAATAGCATTAATAGTTTTGCCACTATGACCTATTACTCTTGCCACATCATCTTTGGATACCATAACTTCAATTAGTAAAGTGTTTTCTTCATCTGACTCAAATTCTTTTACTGATACACTATCGCTATCACTAACGAGCCCTTTAACGATTAATTCTGTTAAGCTAACTAAATTATCCATTACTTACCTTGTCTTTCATTATGGAATTTTTCCATAATTCCTGCTTTACTAAATAAATTCTTAACTGTATCAGTAGGAATAGCTCCATCATTTAGCCATTTCATAGCCTTTTCTTCATCTAATTTAACTTCTGCTGGGGTTGATAGTGGATTATATGTACCAACTGTATCAATAAATCTTCCGTCTCTAGGACTTCTTGAATCTGCTACTACAACACGGTAAAAAGGTGCTTTCTTTGCTCCCATTCTTTTAAGTCTTATTTTTACTGCCATAATATGTTCCCTCTCTTTCTGTTAGTATTATAATACAAAAAAAATGTACTGTCAACCTTTTTTTGATACAGTACATTATATTATTATATTAACTATTTATGCAGTAAAATCTACATATACTTGACCATTATTACCAGCATCAAATGTTATAGTACCACTAAAAGCCTTACTATAATCTGCTGACTGTGATGATAAAGTATCAGTTAGCCATATAGCTAAGTAATATGTTTTACTAGTGTTAGTTAAATTTATACTAACATTATTTCCACTACTAGTAATATATACTTTTCCATTAGCACTATTAGAAATAGTTATTACATCGCTAACTGCTGTAAAACTATTATTAAATAGCTGACATTTTAAATTGTTTGTAGTATACGTTGAACTAGTAGTTGTTATATATGGATTCAAGTTAACATTATCTCCGTTATTTGATAATGTTATACTATATAAAGAGCACACGTCTCTATTATTTTTATCGATACATTTATTCGTTTGCTTACTAATTGCGGTTGTAACTAAATTATTTTGTAGAGGTACTAAATTAGTAGCTCTATATATAGTAGTTAAACTTATACTTGCCCCAAAATCAAATGTTTCTCCTTCAATATTATTGCCACCACCAGATGTTGACGCTGAAAAGAAAGCAAAAGCCGTTCCTAGTAGGGTTATTATTAAAATTCCTATTATTACAAAGATGGATAATTCTATTCTTTTACGCATAATTAATTATCCTCCTTTTCAGAACCAGATATCGTAGATGATAATTTTTGACCATAAATTGAATTATAGGTGATAGAGGCTTCAAAAAATCCACCTTTATCTTCCTTCTGATCATAATCATAGTTGCTAAGCCATATTACTAAAGTAAATTTTCTCTCAGTAGGAATACCTGTTTCTAATGCACTATCTAATATAAAATTACTTCCTAAGGGCATATTTTCAGCAGATTTACTTATTCTAGTAATATTTTGAAAAAGCTTTTCTTCTTCATCTAAGACTAAATAATTAAGATTCTCAATATGATCGATATTAAAGTTAATAGTACCTACTACATCCTGTTTAGCAGTTTTATTACTTACTATGATGTCATAAGCAACACATGCACCATTTCCAACATCATCTACACATTTGTTATGATATGCTTTCATTATATCTGTATCATCTGTTGGAATAAGTTTATGCCCGGAATACTTTTGGGCTACTTCAAGCTCTAATGATAAATGTCCAGATTTAATATTTAAAGCATTATTTTCTGATCTGGTTTTGGCAGTAAAGTAAGAAAAAGATACTCCAAATAGCATTATTACAAAACTGAAAATATATATCATTAATAAGAGACCTCTTTTATCTTTTAATTTCATTAAATTCACCCTTCTACTATTATTATAATAACAAATATTTAAATCTTTTTCAATAGATAAAAAAGAAAAAAGATAAAAAGATGTTTATCTAATTATCTCACTTAAATTTTATTATCAAAATCTATCTCTAATAATTGTAATAAATCCGTAATTGTGGTAAACTCGCATTCTTTTCCTGTGTCGGAAAACTTAATTGGTATTCCACCTTTATTCTTCCATTTTTCTAGATTAGTAAGAAAATCATCTACAAGAATTGCTCCATTAGGATTAATTTTATCACATTTATCAATAGATTTAGGAACTGGTATAACATTGATGTCAGGTAATTCTTTTTTAAAATATTCAAGTTTAGCTTTTATTTCATTATCCGAATTTACATGTGTAAGTATTTCAATATCAAAATGCTCACTTAACACTTTTATCTTGAATATTGAATTATCTATTTCACCAGAAATAATTATTAATTCTCTCCAATTTATATTTTCATAGAATAATCGTATTTCATCATCAGTAGTTAACTTTTTATCTTGAATAATTTCATATGATTTTTTTATAGTATCTAGAATAACACCATCACAATCTAGATATAATTTTCTCTTTTGCATATTACCACCATTATTATTACTTAAGTAAAGTTTTTATTTCTTCACCACTATAGAAAGCTATAATTTTTTCTGATGATACTTTTATAACAGTAGGATCACTTACTTTTAAATTATCTATTGTATCCACTATACCTGATGGTTCTCCAACAAAATTAGAATTAAAATCATCATGTAAGTCAGCTCTATAAACAGTGCCATCCAAATCATCAACAACAGTTGTTATTTCACTGTCCTCTTTTGTACTATCATAATAATATACATAATATTCATCATCCATTTGTTTTAATGAATCATTAGCTAATATTCTATTTTTAATACTATTAGTAGTTTCTTCATCTTTATTATTTTTACTAAACCATTTAATATCTTTAGTGGCAAAGATACCTGTAAATAAATAAGTTAATACAAATAATAATATTATAGCAACTATAATAATCACAAGCTCTCTTTTTGTGATAGTTTTTTTCTTATTTAATTTTTGTACTTCTTTCACATTTTTACCTGACCTTTTTGCTTCTTTTCTTCTTAGTTCTCTTCCCATATATAACACTTCCTTCTTTTTTAATTATTATAATATAATTTATACTTATTGTAAATTAATAAAAAACATTTTTTAAGTATAATCCTTCTGGAGAAGCAGTTTTATTAGCCGCTCTTCTGTCTTCTTTTTTTAGTATATCAATTACTTCTTCACTTCGAAGTTTTCCTTCTCCTACCGCTATTAGGACGCCAACTATATTTCTAACCATATATCTAAGAAATCCGGTTCCTACAAATACAAAAGTAATTTTGTTAAGGTTCTTTGGATCCCTTATTAAATTAGTTTGAGATATTGTTCGAACATAATCTTCTTTTTCTTCATCTGTCTTAGTAAATGATTTAAAATTATGTTCTCCTTCTAAGTATTTCATAGCTCTTTCCATTTCTACAACATCTAATTTTTGATTATATTGATATACATAATTTCTTTCTAGAGGATTATATTCTCCCATATTTAACTTATATATATACTCCTTTCCAATTGCAGAAAATCTAGCATGAAAATCGTCTGGTACTTCAGCACAATTTCTTACAAAGATATCCTCTGGTAATAAAGAATTTAATCCTTTACATAATTTATCTAGGGATATATTTTTTTCTAAGTCAAAATGTATTCTTTGAGCCATGGCATGTACCCCAGCATCAGTTCTGCCAGAAGCATGTATATCCACTTTTATTCCTCCATTTATTTCTTTTAATGCTTTTTCTATTTCTCCTTGTACAGTTCTTTCTCTCGGCTGCTTCTGATAGCCCTTAAAATTTGTTCCATCATAGGAAACTGTAATTAAATACCTCATTATACTTCCTCCATTAATAAAATATAACTATAGTTAATATTACTATTTCTAGTCCTAAAATTAACCATTCTCTTAGGCTAAAACTATTCAATCGATAATTAGTTCTCGATTTTCCATAACCATATAAATACATTTTCATTATAATAAACATATTATTCAACTTATTTATTGATGAATTAAATGATTTAGACAGAATACTTATGTATATGGTTATTTTTTCCTTTAGTGTTTTATTTTTTATAATTCTTCTTTCTTTACATATTCTAATTATTCTAATTATTTCTCTTGTTAAAATACTCGGAAACCTAAATAATAATGCTATATATAAAATAATATTAGAATCTCTTTTTATATGTAGAGGATCAGTAACCCTTTCTAATCCATATATAATTTCATTAATTGTGGTAACACAAACAAATAATATAATATATGATACTATATATAATAATCTAAATAGGTCACAGACTATTATCTCTGTAGAATTTAAAGCAATTATATCAATAATCAAAATAATTAAAAAGAATATTATATAATTTGATAATTTCTTTAGATAATATTTTATATTTATCCCACTATTAACAAGGGATAATATTAAATAACTGGATAACATTATGATATCTTCAAAACTATTAATAAAAAAGGCACCTATTAATAATATAATAAATGAAATCACTTTAAAAGTAGAATTGAATTTATGAACAATTGAATTACTACTTAAGTATTTTTCTTCTATACTACTTAACATTTCGGTATATATCCTTCATTAATTCTTTAATATCATAAGTTTTATCTAAAGAAATATTTTTTTTCTTGTGTGCATTATCAATAAAATTCATTATCTTTGGAATAGAAAGACCTGCTGTTAATAGTTTATCATTAATATTAGGTAAATTTTTAGTTCTTCCATCGCTTAATAAAGAACCGTTATTAAGTAAAAGATAATTATCACTTGATTTATATGAGAAAAGGACATCATTAGTAAACATTATTATAATTTTATTATATTCTTTTGCTATCTTTTTTAGTATTTTTATTAATATTTTTTCATTATAATCATCTAAGTACAGCGTAGGATTATCTAAAACAATTATTTTAGGATTACTCATAAAAGATATTCCTATTGAAATAAGCCTTTTTTCTCCACTTGATAAATCGCTAGATTTGATATTCTTTATATTGTCATCTAGATAAAACATTTTCAACAGCAAATCAATTTTTTTGTCTACTGTTTCTTTTTTATAATTATATTTGGCTAATGGCAAAGACAATTCTTTATAACAATTATCCCCTATAAACATATCTTCAGGATTACTATACACGTAATTTATATTATCTCCTGTATAATCGCTTATAATTTTTCCAGAATAATTGTTTATTAAATTAGCAATAATCTTACCAAGAGTTTCTCTTTCTATTTCATTTGAAGATAACACTGTATAAATTTTGCCATCTTCAAATTTATAATTAATATCTTTTATTATATTCTTATATGTAATATTTTCTAATTTTAGGGCCATAATTTATCTAAGACCTCCTCTTCTTTTAAATATACTTTGTCAAGTAGGTCATATAGAATAAGATTATGGGACAATTCCACCATTAAAGGAAGTTTAAATCCTAGTTTTTCTAAATAATCATTACTGTATATTTCACTCGGTGTTCCCTCCATCAAAATATTTCCTTTATCAAAGACGATTACTCTATCTCCTAGTAATGTATTTTCTAAATTGTTAGTAGTCAGTATAATTGTTAATTTTTTTTCTCGCTTATATTCTTTAAGTACTTCCAATACAGTCTTTTTATCATTATCAGATAATTCATTTAAAACATTATCTAAAACAATTATTTTAGGATTATGAATAAGAGCCGTTGCTATTTCTACTTTTAACTTTTCTGAGGTATTTATCTCATCAAAAGTTCTATCTAGTATTCTTTCAATCTTAAACTTTTTAGACATTCTTTCTATCGATATAATTATTTCTTTTTTACTATATTGTAAACTTTCTAACGGAAAAGCTAAAGCATCCCTTACAGTATCAAACGGCAAAC
>CAMUXV010000022.1 GCA_947164795.1 uncultured Caryophanales bacterium
ATATTTCTTTTTTTACTACGAATTTCATTTTTATCTTCTTCCTTCCTTTTTTATTAATTATTATTATTATACTGTGGATATTGTGTAAAACAAATCCAGTTTCTTTATTTTTAAAGGTTCTATTTGTCAACAACACCTGTTGATATTTACATTTTTATCCACTATATCCTGTTTTTTAATTCATTTATCACCGTCTGTAGTTGACTA
The DNA here is from genome assembly GCA_947164795.1 of uncultured Caryophanales bacterium. Taxonomy (GTDB): domain Bacteria; phylum Bacillota_I; class Bacilli_A; order RF39; family UBA660; genus CAG-302. The sequence goes on from CAMUXV010000022.1 coordinate 208, forward strand.
TTTGTCTTTAAATCTTTCTGTATTCTTTGATATGCACTTATAATAGTGGAATGATCTCTTCCTCCAAAATAAGTACCCATCTTTGGAAATGATTCACTTGTTAACTCTCTACATAGATATATAGCAATTTGTCTAGGATAATTTACATCTTTACTTCTTTTCTTTCCTTTTAAATCTTCAATATCTATTTTAAAGTATTCACAAACTATCCTCTGTATCCTGTGAACATCATTCTTAAATACACTTTTTTCGCTTACTTTATCTTTAAGTGCTTCCACTGCTACATCTAGAGTAACAATACCTCTATTCATCATCAATGCATAAGCAAATACCCTTGTAATAGCTCCCTCTAATTGTCTAACATCGGAGTCATTAATATTAGCAATATATTCAATTACTTCAATTGGTATATCTTCTGCTGTTTCTTGATGAGATATCTTCTTCTTAATAATATTAACTCTAAGTTCAAAATCGGGAGGTGTTATATTAGCGGTTAATCCCCAATTAAATCTTGTTCTAAGTCTATCTTCTAACATTTTTAAGTCATCAACAGATCTGTCGGAAGCTATAATTATTTGTTTATTAGAATCATGTAATTGGTTAAAGGTGTGGAAAAATTCTTCTTGTCCTTTAGTCGCAGATCCTAAAAACTGAATATCATCTATAATAAGAACATCTATATTTCGATATTTACTCTTAAATAAATCAATCTTTTCATAATTATTCTTATCATTATTTCTAACAGCATATATATAATCATTAACAAATTGTTCACTAGATACATATAATACCTTTTTATTAGAATTTTCTATAATATAATTACCAATAGCATGCATTAAATGGGTTTTACCAAGTCCACTATTACCATATAAAAATAATGGATTATAAGCTTTACCAGGCTTTTCTGCTACCGCTCTTGCTGCCGTAAAGGCAAACCTATTAGAATCTCCTACCATAAAAGTATCAAATGTATACTCACCATTTAGATTAGCAGAAGCACTACTTTGATATGGTACACCAACAGTTTCTGTGTATAAATCAGTAACTTCTTCTATTCTTTTTACAGGTTCTAATTCACTCTCTAATTTAAAGACAAATGTAAAATTAGTACCAGCAATAGAATTAAATACTTCTTCAATATCATCTAAATAATTTTCTTCTAAATGTTTTTTATGAAGTATCATAGGAACAACTACCGTAGCGGTTCCACCATCCATACTATGAAGTTTGGTATCCTTAAACCAAGTATCATAAGATAAAGGAGATATGCGATCTTTAATTTTTTCAAGAAAACTATTCCATAGTGCTTCTGTATTCATTAGCAAAACCTCCCTACCTCAAGATTTCATTATAATTATTATAACTCAAAAATTAATTTTGTCTAGCCCTATTTTTTCTATAAACAGCTAAAATAACAACTTATAAACAACTTGTCAACAATATAATACCATATAAAATATACCTTTAACAGACTTTTCAACAAATTTCGACATTTTTCTTTATAAACATGTGTAAATTTACTTTTCCACAGCCATGTTGATAATGTTGATAAATGTCTATATCCTTTGTTTATAAGTATTTATAAAAGAATTTTATCCACAAAGTTGTGGGCTTATTATGTTTATACCCGCATCGCTAACGGATTAAAAACAGTTAATCAGTGGAAGCCTTTTATTAGAAATAGCAATTACTCATAATTAATACAAAATAAAAAAATATTTTTAGGATTTGACACAATCATATCTATATGATAATATAAAAATAGTTTCAGGAGAAAAAAATGATTAATAAAGAAGACATGACTAAATTAAACGATTTATTTAATGAAAAAGTATTTAATATTCAAAAATTTGAAGAAGAATTAAGAGTAAGGAAGCAAGCTATAGCAGAAAAGTATGCTGAAGCATATATAAAACTTGTTATGGATGTAATAGAAAGAGAGACTTCACTTAACAGAAATCAACCTATTGCAGTGAAAAATAATGTAATTGGTAATTATTTTATTGAGGGAGAAGAACAAGGAATTCTAACAGAATCATGTATGACTAAGAAGGAATTAAACATAACATTAAGATTTGATTCTCAAGAAAAAATATATAGTACGAGAACAATAATTAGAGAATATTATTATGATGAGAGGATGGTTAATGAAATATTATCGAATTTTGGAATAAAAATTCAAACATTTCCTAAGGACGGGTGGATAAAGATTGTATTTGTTCCTAAAAATAATGAAAAATGTACAGAAGAAAAGAAGAAAACTAAATTAAAAAAAAAAATAATAATTTGAGGTCAATCATGACCTCAGTTTTTAATTTATAAAGAATAAATTCTTCATAATTGATTCATCTTGTAGAAGAATTCCGCGAATTAACTTGTTAATTCGTTAGCGCTAGCGGTTCCCTAAAAAAATGTAACCAAATAGGTTACATTTAATATTAATTATTCTTCCATTGTATCATCCATTTATCAAATATTTGAGCATTAGAACTACTAGGAGCAGGATTAGGTAATTGCATTTTAACAATCATTGGTATCTTCATCATCTTACCAAAAGCAACACAAGTACCAGATTGTAAAGATTTCTGTTTTTCAATAACATCATTACTAACATTAGGAACCATCTTCTCAATATACTCTAAGTCACTAGGATGATTAATCTTAAATATAATAAAATTACTACACTGTGATATAACATTCTCAGATAGTTCAGTAGGTCTTTGAGTAATAAGATCAAGTACTACTCCAAACTTTCTACCTTCTTTAGCAATTCTTTCAAAAATATTATATCCTAGGATATTAACATCGTTATCTTTTTGAACATATCTATGAGCTTCTTCTAGCATAATATGAATAGGCATAGAACCCCTATTAGGAAGTTTTTTCATAAATGTAAATAGAAGTCTACTATAAACTTTAACTAAAGCTTTACAAAATCTATCATCAATACCTTCTAATACAAAGTTAATAATTTGCGCTCTTTTATTAGTACCAACTAATATTAAACTAGAAATATATTCATTAATAGACATAAATTGTTCTACTTCAAAGAACTTTCTAAGAGAACTATTAGCAATAGTATGCAGTTTAACCTTTAATGCAGTAGCTTCACTATAAGATTTCTCATTAAGTAGAAGTCCTTCACTAATTAAAGTAAAGTTAAGAGCAACTTCCAAATCATCAATAGTAAAGTATGTAGGTACATATTCTTCATTCCAATGAATATCTTCTAAAATAAAATTCTTAATATAATCAGTAATAAGAACTCTTTCAACAAATTGTCCAGTACTATCAATATCAAAACATTTTCTAAACTCTCTAGTATATCCCACACCTTCTACTTCTACATCAAGATTTAATTCTTTAGTATTACAAGTAGTTAAAATAGAAAATATTTGATCTCTAATTCTCGCCGATACCTGATTAGAATATAATACTGATACAATAGCACTAGCAATTAAATGATTCTTATATTTATTAGACTCATCATCATTTCTAGCAAATAAAGAAACATAACTAAGCATTTTTTCAATAATCATAATCTGTGAATACTCAGTAGCATCTAATATATTAGCATAATCATCTACGGATAAAAGCCATAGAGGTAATTTTAAAAGATTCTCAGTATTATCTATATTACTAGTAAACATCTTATAATTAAAATTATAATTAAAACTACTAATACTATTAAAAGCATTATCATACTCATCAGTATTATTAAAAATAAATAATACACTATTAAATGGAATAAAATTCTGCATATTAAATAAGTTCTGTACTATTCTAGCAACACCATATGTTTTACCACTACCAGTATTACCAAATATCGCAGTATGATTACTCCACATATCATTAATATTAACTTTAATAGGACTATTGTTATATAAAGGAGACAACCCAAGTATCATTGAAGTAGGATCACTATAATTAGTAAGCTCTGCCAGTTCTTCATTATTAATAATTCTAATTCTAGCTTTAGTACTTGGTTTTCTAATAATGCCATCATAATATATACCATTATGAAATTCACCTAAAAAATTAATTTTAACTTCATTATTAGAAATCTCTTCAATTTCACCTAATATTTTTTTGTTATCTTCTTCAAAAACAACATTTATATTAAGTAAATCATCGTTAATAATGCTATCTATTTTACAAATAGCATAATTTTTACTAATTGCTATAATCTCTCTGAACATAACAACCCTTCTCCTATTCTAAATAAATTATAACAAAAAAATAAAAAAAATACTACAAAAAGTAGTATTTTATTCAAATATTTTTTGTTGTCGATATTTCTTAATAAAATCATGAGTAATAATATTATTTGAAACATCTACCATCTTACTAGCCTTTTCTTGATTTTCTGTTAAATAATCAATACTAACTGAAGAATTAAGATCAAGTTGTCTATATTCTTGTGAAGAACCATCATAATAAACCTTATCAGTAATAAAACTACCATTAGGAAATACAACAATATTATCGTCTACACTAAATATATCGTGTCCAAGAGCAAATTCATTTTTAACGCCAAACATATTACCTAAAGTAGGCATAACATCTATAATTCCCATAACTTTAGTTATCTCTTCATTATATTCACTACCAGCCATATCCTTAGTCCATATAATAAAAGGTACTTTTCTATTAATTTCATAAGTAAAATCATCAACAATATCAATATTCTTATCAGGATTAATAGAAACATCATCTATATATTCACTATAATATAATCTTTCAAATTCGCTTTTCTTAATTTTACTATCATGATCCCCATATATAACAATAACTGTATTATCAAGTACTCCATTCACATCTAATTCATTAATAAACTCTCCAATAGCACTATCAGCATAATTAACACACTTAAGAAAATTACCCATCTTAGTACCTTCTAGATAAGGAATATTTTCATTCTCCCCTTTAATATCTACTAAATAATCATCATAATAATCAGTATCAACTAAAGAATTAAATGGCGTATGATTAGTAAGCATAATTAAAGTACCATAAAAATTACCATTATTTTCTTTAATGTCTTTAATAATATCGGCAGATTGTCTAAAGAAAGATTTATCAGATAATCCAAGTCCTAATATTTCATCTATATCATAACTATCTTTATAAGAATAAAATTTATCATACCCAAGATAATTATAAGCATTTCTTCTATTCCAAGCACTAGCTACATTACCATGCATACTAAAAGTATAATAACCATTATTTCTTAGTAAATTAGTAATAGTTTCATATTCTCTATTAAAATAATTAACAAAGACTGTACCAGAAGAAGCAGGAAGTAAAGACGTGAGTAAACTAAATTCCGAATCACTACTATTACCTATACTTTCTTGTGTGTAAAAATTAGAAAAATATATACCTTCACTAGCTAGTTTATTCATATTCGGAGTTAACTCTACCTCATTAAATCTAAGATTCATCGTAAAACCTTGAAAACTCTCTGCATGAATAACTAGTATATTTTTACCTTGAAAAATATTAGTATATTTATTATTATGTTCTTCATTATTTCTATTTCTAAAATATTCTAAAAACTCATCATAAGCCTCACCAGAATTAGATAAAGTAGTTATATTAGTTCTAATCGTAGCAACCAAATCGCTAATTTGATATGTATAAACACCAAACTCCATAACAGTATATCTTCTATCCCATTGTTTAGCTAGTCTACTATAATCCTTACTAGTTAAAGTAGCTATAAATATAAGACCAAAAAACATACAAAGACAAGCCGTAACTAATATTCTAACTCTACCAACTTCAATTTCTTTAACTTTGTCATAGTATTTTCTTTTTTTTAATTTATTATGAACAATAATTAATACAATAATTCCCAATATAAATATAAAATCTTTAAGTTCTAATATACTAGTAACAGCATCTGTATAACCACTAAGTTGTGATGATGTTTTTAGTAAAGAAAAAGAAGCAAAAGATATATAATTACTATAATATACACAGTTTACTATACATACAAGAGTAAATATAATTGACCAAGTAATATAGTATTTAAATTGATGTTTAGGTTTTATCAAATAACAAAAAGATATAATAACAAGTAGTATTACTAAATCACCAAGTATAGGTTTAATATTAAAATAATTCTTAACAGTTAAATATCTAAGTATAATACCATTAACAATATTAGTAATTAAAAAAGTAATTGTAAGAATATTAGTTCTTAAATAAATAATAACTTCTTTCTTATTTTTTTTATAATCCATCTTTTTAAAATAATTCTTAATTATTTTTAACCCTTTTTTCACTTCTTCTTAACACCTCAAATTTCAAGATTATTATATCATTAATTGTCAAAAATAGCAATCATCCTATCTTTTTGACTCTCATATAATTATTTTTATTAAGATTTTCAAAGTATAAAACCTCATCAAATTCCTCGCTTTCATTACTAATATTCATTGTAAATCCCTTACTTCTAAATATTTGAATAAAAGAATCATATACATGATATTTTTTTCCCATATTTGAAATTTCACTTATCAATATATTTTGATTATGATTAATATATTTAAATGAATTAATAATTAAATCATAATATAATCCTCTATTTCTAAAATAAGTATTAGTCTCAACCGTAGATAAATAAGTAATATATTCTTTTTGATTAGAAAATATTTTGTATTCATCACAATAAACCAAAGCAGAAACAATAGTTTTTTTCTTAATATTATTATCTACTATTCCTAAAACATATTTCATCCCAGGCATACTTTCAAAATTAAGATAATACATACCAATGGGACAAGAAAGTCCAAGAGAATCATCATAAGTTTCCGCAAGCATTCCACTTTTAATATCATAATAATTATCAATATAAAATTTCATTAATTCATCATTAGTAAGATTGATATAATTAATTTTACTTATATCAATACCTTCAATATAATTTTTATATACTTCATTACTACACATATTACCACCTAGTATAATATATCTTAAAATCAGATAAAAAACAAGTGCATTTTAATATTATTTGTGTTATTATATACCCGGAGGAAAAAATGAAAGTAATAGGAATAATAGCCGAGTATAATCCGTTTCATAATGGACACCTATATCAAATAAATAAAATAAAAGATTTATATCCAGATTCTCTTATTATAGGAATAATATCATCTTGTTTTACGCAAAGAGGAGATATTTCCATTCTAAATAAATGGGATAAAACAAAAATATCTTTAGATAGCGGACTAGACTTAGTAATAGAACTTCCCTTTGTCTATGCCACTCAATCATCAGATATATTTGCTAAAGGAGCAATAGAAATATTAAATAAATTAAAAATAGATACTCTAGTATTTGGTACAGAATCAGATAATATTAATAAATTAAAAGAACTAGCAGATATCCAAATAAATAATAAAGAATATAATAACAAAGTAAAAGAATATTTGGATACTGGTTTAAATTATCCAACATCTTTAAATAAAGCTCTAGAGGATTTTTCTCAATACAAAGTAGATACGCCTAATGATTTATTAGCACTATCATATATTAAAGAAATAATAAAGAATAATTATAATATTGAAGTAATTAATATCAAAAGAACAACATCATATCATGGAGAAGAGATTCATAATAATATAACATCTGCTTCAAATATTAGAAAACTATATTTAGAAGCAAAAGATATATCTAATCTAATACCATATAACAAAAAAATATTATATAAAATAAGTATGAATAAATATTTCAATTACCTAAAATATAAAATAATAACTGAAGGAATTAGTCTTAATAAATATCAAACAGTAGATGAAGGAATAGAAAACAGAATAATAAAAGAAATAGATAACTCAAATACTTATGAAGAACTAATTCAAAACATAAAAACCAAAAGATACACTTATAATAAAATATCTAGAATGCTTCTCCATATTCTAACAAATTTTACCAAAGAAGAAGCAAAAGATATATTAATAGATTATATAAGATTACTAGGATTTTCTATAAATGGAAAACAATATTTAAATACTATCAAAAAAGATATTCAAGTACCAATAATAACAAGATATAAAAAAGGAATATCTAAAGTATTAGATATTGAACTAAGAATAACAAATTTATATTCATTAATAACAAATAATACTGAATTAGAAAAAGAATATAAAAACAATCCAATAATAAAGGGACTAGATTAACTAGTTCCTTTAACTATAAAATAAAACTAACAAAAAATGAAACAATAACCGCAAATAAATTCCAAATACCATGAATCATAATATTATTAGCAAGATTATCGGTTTTAGAATAAATATAAGCAAGCCATCCACCAAGTGTCGCATAAGGAATGGTTGTAATTAGAATTTTCAATATACTTCCTTCACCAGTAGCATGCATAAATCCAAAGATAAAAGCAGATAACAATATAAATACAATTTTAGTGTTGATAAATCTTCTTATAGTTCCTCTAAATACAGTTTCTTCTACAAATGGAGCCCATAATACAGCAAGGATAAACATTACTAATTTAGGTAAAGTTTCTACTGCTTCTTGGTTAACCGAAGTAGCATTCTTGGTAACTAATATACATATAAAGTTAACAATAATAAAACTAACAATCATTAATCCATATTTTGGTAAGTCATATTCTATATATGAACTAAAATTTTTAATTAGCTTCTTAAAATCACTAATCAGTTTATCACCAAATAAAATAAATACTAGAATAAACATAATTACATAGAAACTAATAATCACTAAAATTGAAATAAACTTATTATTATCTGGTATATAGTCCCCCCATATAAACTGTGAAAAATATACCAAGAATATAACCGCAGCACTAGTAAGTTCTTTTTTACTATATTTTTTTTGTTTAACTTCTGGTATTTTTTTCTTTTCTTCTACTACTTGGTTTTCCTCTTTCTTTATAGACAATAGAATAATTAAATTAACAATAGCAAGAATCATGGCCACAGTACTGCTACTAAGAATAATACAAAGAACTGATAAAAATATAAGTGGTCCTCTTTTCTTAATAATCTTATTCGCAAAAGCTAATATTAATATAATAGCATTAACTATAATACAAATAATTGCTGGAGCCATAACATAATATATACCAGAATTATTCATCATACTAATTACCCTCTCTTGAAATTCAGAAGGAAAAACCGAATAAACTTCCTTAACCGAAGACATAGTTTTTTCAAATATTTCATTAGAATTAGCAATCAAATTAGCAGAAACTAGCATTTGTAATATTGCTGATATAATAAAATAAATTTTCTTCTTCAATTTTTAACACCTCTCTATCATAATATTAGCATAAAAGCATTTTAATGTAAATAAAAAACTTAAACAGTAAAATGTTTAAGCAAAATATTTTTTATACCATTATTATCTATATAATTAATAATTTTTCTTTTCTCATCATTATCTTGTTCTCTAAGCAATGCACCAAGTAAATCAAGCTTATTTTTTGTTCTGGCATTTTTATATTTATTATAACATTTATCTATATTAATATAATAAATATCTCTACCATTACAAATAATATCATTATTAGTAAAAATATAAGCTTTAAATCTATTAACTTTACCATTATCATAAATATTAAGAACAATATTACCATTAACAATCTTATATTGCATATAAATGTATTCTCCATCTTTAAGGCGGTATTTAAATATCTTGTTAACAAAATCATTAAGTAAATCTTCATTCATAAGTTCAATTAAGGAAAGTCTAAACATTTCATCATTCATACCAATCACCACTTTAAAATTACCACAGAATATAAATTAAAGTCAATAAAAAAAACAAAATGTAACCAAATAGGTTACATTTCGAATGTAAAATAATTGTAAATAACATTATTTCTGACACTTAGGACAATAATAAGTTCCTCTACCACCAACCCTAATTTTTTCAATGTTGCCATTACATACAGGACATTTACCTTTTTCTTTACCATGAACTAATAATTCTTCTTGAAATAGACCATGTACTCCATCAACAGAACTATATGTTCTAATCGTTGTACCCCCCTTTTTAATAGCTTCTTCAAGTACTTCTTTCGTATATTTAATAATATTAAAGGATTCTTTCTTAGTAATCTCATTACATTTTTTTAAAGGATTAATCTTACATAAAAATAATATTTCATCAGCATATATATTACCAATACCTACAATAATGCTTTGATCCAGTAAAATACTCTTAATAGGTAGTTTCTTCTTTTTATATTTTTCTAATAAATAGTCACTAGTAAGATTATCATCCCATGGTTCTAATCCTAACTCTTTTAAAGGTCCAACTTTATCAATATCTTCTTTCTTGATAAGATACATCTTACCAAATTTTCTTGTATCCATGTATCTTAATTCTTCACCATTATCTAATTCAAAAATAACATGTTCATGTTTAAGAATATCATCATCTTTAGTTTTGAAAAAATACTTACCTTCCATCCTTAAATGAGATAATAAATAATAATTATCCAAATCAAATAATATAAATTTACCTCTCCTATGCATATTATTAATTCTTTGATTTTTAATATTATTAATAAAATCTTCAACTTTAGGATAGGCAATAATATTATCATATATGACATTAACTTTCTTGATTGTTCTACCAGTTAGTCTTAATCTTAAAGATTCTTTAACTGTTTCTACTTCAGGTAATTCAGGCATAATATATACTTCCTTTCTATATAATTATTTCCCGGGAAATAATTTGGGAAATAATTTATGTCAAATACAATTAATATTCTATCAAAAAAAGAACTTAAAATAAAGTTCTTTAATATTTTTTACATTTTTTTCCTAACTTTTTCTTTTTTAATACAATTAACACCATTTTCTATGTTGCCTTTTTTATTATTTCTAACATTTAAAAATAACATTTTACTAAAACCATTAGAATTATTAATTAATTCTTGTATTTCTTCTAAATTCATTTCTTCTAAAAGAATAGGATATCCTGCTCTTTCCAATATATCATGCAATGATAAATTAGAATTACCAAAATCACCATTTCTATATCTTTCCATTATATTTTCAAATAATAACAATTTCTCCATTATATCAAAACCTCTCTATAATTATTTTTTTAAACTAATCTATTTAGCCTCATACCAATTATTTCCCACTTCAATATCTACATCAAGTGGTACTGATAAATTAATAACTTTAGTCATTGTGTTGAAAACAATATCTTTAACCAAATCTAATTCATCATTATAAACATTAAATATAAGTTCATCATGTACTTGAAGAAGCATCTTACTCTTAAGACTACTTTCATTAAAGATATTATATATTTCTACCATAGCTTTCTTAAGAATATCTGCTGCACTACCTTGAACAGGAGTATTAAGTGCCATTCTCTCTCCCATACTTCTAACCATATGATTAGGACTTGATAATTCACTTATAATTCTCTTTCTATTCATAATTGTTTTAACATATCCATTTTTAATAGCGGTTTCTATCTCTCTATTCATATAATCTTTAACTCCAGGATAAGTTTCAAAGTATTTATTAATAAATTCTTTAGCTTCTTTAACAGATATACCTAAGTCCTCTGATAGACCATAACTACTAATGCCATAAATAATACCAAAGTTAACAGCCTTAGCTTGCCTACGCATATTTTTGGTAACTCCCTCTTCAGGTACATTAAATATATCCATCGCTGTCTTTGTATGAAAATCAATATTATTATGAAAAGCATTTATTAAATCACTAACACCAGATAGATGTGCAAATATTCTAAGTTCAATCTGTGAGTAATCCGCTGATAATATAATCGAATTATCTTCTGGTATAAAAGCCTTTCTAATAAGTCTTCCATATTCACTTCTAGCAGGAATATTCTGTAAATTAGGTTCAATTGAAGATAATCTTCCTGTTCTAGTTAAAGTCTGTGTATAAATAGTATGAATTCTATTATCATCTTTAACTTCATTAATAATGCCTTCAATATATGTACTATAAAGCTTAGCTAAAGCCCTATATTCAAGAATCTTATTTACAATCGGATAATCTGTAAGTTTCTTTAGTACATCAATATCCGTAGCATAACCACTCTTATTTTTCTTAGCCCCAGGTAGTTTTAATTTATCAAATAATATTTCACCTAACTGTTTAGGAGAATTAATATTAAATTCTTCTCCAGCGTAATTATATATATCTTTAGATATAAGTTCTAACTTAATCTTTATTTCTTCACCCATATCTATAAGCACCTTTTTATCTACTCTAATGCCAGTAATTTCCATATCCGCAAGTACTCTAGCTAAAGGTATTTCAATATCATTAAATAAATTAATATTGTCTTCCTTAATCATTTCTTCTTCAAATTTATTCTTTGTGTCATAAATAAATTTAGCCTTAAGAACACTTCTTTTAATATTTTCTTCATCACTTACTACTTCTTTTTTATCATATAGAGGAATATCATAATCTAACTCTTTAGCTAAATAACCAATATCATCTTTTACATCATAATTAAGTAAATATGCACTAATCATCGTATCAAAACTAATATTATTAATCTTAATACCATACTTATTAAATACCACTAGTAATTTCTTTAAATCATAAGTATACTTAATATATTCATTATCTAAAATACTAGTATTATCTTTAAGAATATTATAAGGTATGTAACAAGATAACTTACTATTATATAAACTAACCCCATTTAATATAACATCATGATAATTACCAACACTAGTATCTACATATATAGAAGTATCTTCATCAATTACTAAATCATTTATTTTATTAAATACTTTGATATCAATAATATTATTTTCCTTACTCTTAGGAGTCCCTAATTTCTTAATCAAAGAAAAAAATTCTAATTCTTCATAAATATTCTTTAATTCATCATTATTATCACCAATATATAATAAATCATCAAACTTAATATCAAGAGGAACATCTCTATATATAGTAACTAATTCTTTACTGTAATAAGCATCTTCTTTACCTTCTACTAACTTGTTATTAGTGGCTCCCCCAATATTATCAATATTCTCATATATTCCATCTAATGATCCATATTCACAAAGTAACTTAATAGCACCTTTTTCACCTATACCTTTAACTCCAGGAATATTATCTGAAGCATCTCCCATTAAAGACTTCAAATCAATCATCTTAATAGGTTCAAAACCATAAGTATCTATAAAAGTCTTTTTATCCATCATAATATAATCTTTAGTTTTAAGTAACTTAACCGTAGTTTCATCACTAATAAGTTGTAATAAATCTTTATCACTACTTACTATTAAAGCTTCATACTTATCATCATTTTCACAGTATTTAGAAATAGTACCAATAATATCATCAGCTTCATATCCTTCTTTTTCTAAATATTTAATACCCATTGCCGTAAGAATTTTTTTAGCTATAGGAAATTGCATCTTTAAATCATCAGGAGTCTCTTTCCTACCACCTTTATATTCTTTATACTTTTCATGTCTAAAAGTCTTACCAATATCAAAAGCTACCATCATGTACTTAGGATTTTCTTCCAATATAATCTTATTAATCATATTAACAAAACCATATAATCCATTCGTAGGAAATCCTTTACTATTTCTCATAATATTACCAGTATAAGCTGTAGCATAATAACTTCTAAATAATAAATTATTACCATCTACTAGTATTACCTTCTCCATAATTATCACCAATTCTTTCTTCTTTATTATATCAAAAAAAAGCCTATAAATAAAGGATTTAATTAAATGTTATTGAATCAATAATATTTTACATAACTAGACAAAAAATATTTCCCAAAGATAATTTATTTCCCGGGAAATATTTTTATTATTAAAATAAACTAAGTTGACTAGTCTCAGGCATACCATCAAATATACCCATAACTCTCATTTTATCAATAAGAGTTTGTGATACCTTACATCTAGATTGAAAATCTTCAATACTAATAAACGGTCCTTTAGAAGCTTCGCTTTCAATATTCATAGCAACAACATCACCTAGTCCATCAATAGCACTAAATGGAGGAATAATTGTCTTATCATCTTGTACAGTAAAGATTTTACCTTTACTCTTATATAAATCATATTTAGCTACCTTTAATCCTCTCGCAGACATTTCAAGTGCAACCTTTAAACATTCAGATACACCATTTTCTTTATTTGAAGCATCAAAGCCTTTATTAGCAATATCTACTAGTACATTCTTAATGGCATCATAACCTTTAATCATTGCTTCAATATTAAAATCTGTAGCTTTCGTACTAAACCAAGAAGCATAAAAGTAAGCAGGCATATGAACTTTATACCAAGCAATTCTAAAAGCACTAATAACGTAAGCAGCAGCATGAGCTTTAGGGAACATATACTTAATCTTAAAGCAGCTATCAATAAACCATTTTTCAATACCAGCCTTTTCCATCGTTTCTTTATGTTTAGCCCAAGTATCAGGATCTTTACTAGCTTTACCTTTACGAACAAATTCCATAATTTTAAAAGCTTTAATAGGTTCTACTCCATGATACATTAAATATACCATTATATCATCACGACATCCAATAACTTCTTTAAATGGAACAACATTATTTTTAAT
>CAMUXV010000023.1 GCA_947164795.1 uncultured Caryophanales bacterium
AATATGCGGTAGATTATTTTATTTACAGGTACTTAAGGTTGATGAATACAATGAAAAATTATCGTATTCTACTTATAAGACAATTGAAAGTACTAGTGCTCCAAGAGGGAGAATATATGATAGAAATTATAATTTACTAGTAGATAATGAAGCTATTAAGACTATTTATTATAAAAAAAGGGATAATGTTAAAACAGAAGATGAAATAAATCTTGCCTATGTAATAGCGGATAATATAACTCTTGATTATTCTAAAGTTAATGATACGAAGTTAAAGACTTTTTATTATAAAAGTCATCATGATGAATGTCGAAAATTGATTAAGAAAAAAGAATGGGATTTATATGAAAAGAGAAAATTAAATGATAGCGATATTATTGATTTGATATATGAGAGAATCAATGATAAAATTACTGAATATGATGAAAGAGATAAGAAAGCTGCTTATATTTATTATTTAATGAATAAGGGATATTCTTATTCGGAAAAAGTAATTAAAAATAAAGATGTTACTGATACTGAGTATGCTTTTGTTAGTGAAAATATTGATTCATTAGGAGGATTTAATACTAAATTAGATTGGGAAAGGGTATATTTATATGGTGATACTTTTAAATCAATATTAGGAAACGTTTCTTCAAATAGTCAGGGAATACCTCAGGAATTAGCGGAGGATTATTTAAAAAAAGGATATTCATTAGATGATAGAGTTGGTATATCATATTTAGAATATCAGTATGAGGATTATTTAAAGGGAACTAAGGCTACATATAGACTTCTTTCAGATAATAGTTATGAACTTGTTAAAGAGGGGCAAAGAGGAAATGATATAGTTCTTACTATTGACATTAATCTTCAGAAATACTTAGAGGATGTTCTTTCTTATGAAGTATTAAATGCTAAAGGTGAATATGGAACTAATTATTATAATAGATCATTTGCTATTGTATCTGATCCTAATACTGGTGAAATACTTGCTATGGGTGGTAAACAGGTTTTATTTGATGATAATGGTTCTAAATATATAGTTGATTATACTCCTGGTATTGTAACTCTTCCTGTTACTCCTGGTAGTATTGTCAAAGGTGCTTCTATGTTAGTGGGGTATAAATATGGGGCTATTGATATTGGAAGTTATCAGTTAGATGAGTGTATTAAAATTAAGGATACTCCGGAAAAATGTTCATGGAGAACAATGGGAAGTATTAACGATATATATGCTCTTCAGTATTCTTCGAATGTTTATCAATATAAAATAGCAATTAAAGTAGGCGGAGGAACATATCGTTATAATGAAGGATTGTCTATTGATGATAGCGCTTTTGATAAGTATCGTGATATGTATGCATCTTTTGGGCTTGGAGTTAAAACGGGTATTGATCTTCCAGTAGAGAGTCTTGGATATATGGGTAAGAGTAAATTACCTGGACACTTACTTGATTTTTCAATAGGGCAATATGATACTTATACTCCAATACAGTTATCCCAATATATAAATACTCTTGCTAATGGTGGTACTAGATTAAAACCATATTTATTAAGAGAAGTATATAAAGCTAGTGATAGTAAAGATAAATTTGGTTCATTAATTTATAAAGCAGAATTAGAAGAACTTGGTAAAGTAGATATCGATAGCAAATATATTGATAGGGTTCATGAGGGGTTTTCTGCTGTAGTATCAAGAGGACTTGGTTATGGCTATATGGGAAATTATACTAATTCTGCTGGTAAAACCGGTACTAGCCAGAGTTTTATTGATACTGATGGAGATGGAAAAGTAGATACTGAGACAATAACATCGTCGTATGTTGGGTATTCACCAGCGGTTAATCCTAAGATGAGTATAATCGTAGTATCTCCAGATATTAGTTTGCCTAATTCTAGTACATCTATGGTCACTAAAAGAATATCATCCGCTATTGTGAATAAATATTATGAATTAAATGGTTAATAAAAAAAGGACTTATGTCCTTTTTCTATTTATACCAAGTATACTGGATAACATTGATAAAAGAGTTAATATTATGAAAAATATAATACCGGATATATTTAATTCTTTTGTAAAGAGATTAATGATTAGAAAAATTATACTCCATATACTAGCATATTTGAGTCCTTCAATATATCCTTTTCTTGAGGATGTTTTACCTAGCATAAAACTTCCTAATATAACACTTAGAATAGGAATAATATAATGAATTATTTTTAGTAGAGTTCCATTAATTATATTAAAGTAATTAAAAATAGTAATTATAGTAGTAGATATAATTATTATACTAAGAGTATAGATTGAACTTTTTAAGTAGTTTTTCATATTTATCACCATTAAATTATATGTTCTTGTATAAAAATATATGTAATATATCATAATTATAATGGTGATAAATATGATAAGTGTG
This sequence comes from uncultured Caryophanales bacterium, assembly GCA_947164795.1. GTDB lineage: Bacteria > Bacillota_I > Bacilli_A > RF39 > UBA660 > CAG-302. The sequence goes on from CAMUXV010000023.1 coordinate 2,400, forward strand.
ATAATTAGAACTGTATTCTTTTATGCTTTTATTTTCTTAATATATCGAATAATGGGTAAAAGAGAGGTGGGACAACTTAGTATTATAGATTTAATAGTGACATTATTAATTGCGGAATTAGCGGTTATTAGTATTGAAAATTATAATGATTCACTTTTATATTCATTAATACCGATAGTAATATTGGTATTATTAGAATGTATGCTTTCTTATATTAGTTTGAAAAAGCCACGATTTAGAATTATGTTAGATGGTAATCCTAGTGTAATTATTAAAAATGGTAAGATTAATTATAATGAAATGTTAAAACAGAGATATAATTTAGATGATTTATTAGTACAATTAAGGGATAAAGGATATAGAAGTATTGAAGAAGTAGAATATGCAATATTAGAAGGATCTGGTACATTATCAGTATTTCCTTATGCTGATGGTAAGAGTCCGTTACCCTTACCAATAATATTAGATGGTGATATTCAAGAGGATACTGTAAAACATCTAAAGAAGAATAAGAAATGGGTATATGATTTTCTTGATAAAAAAGATATAAAACTTCAAGATGTATTCTTTGCTTTTTATAAGGATAAAAATATTTTTATTATAAAAAATGATGATTTATTATAATAAATATGGTACTTTTTATGTGTATTTGACATAAGTTATTGTGAGGGGTGATATCTTTGTCAGCATATAAAGAAATAGTAACTAAGGCAGTTGTAGGGAAGGGGAAGAAGTATTATAAAAATACTTATACTATTGATGTAGGTACTCCTGTTGATACTGTTCTTGGCGCATGGGTTATTAATCATAAATTTTCTGGTAAGGAAGTAGGTAAAAAAATAGAAATAGATGGATCTTTTGACGTTAATTTATGGTACTCTCATGATAATGATACTAAAACTTCAGTAATTACTAAAAATATTCCTTATACGGAATTAGTAATGGTCTCTCAAAAAGAAAGTATTGATTCTGGAGAAAGAGACATAATAGTTAGAAGCTTGAAAGGACCTAGTTGTATATCTGCTAAAGAGGATGGAAGCAATATAATTATCGATATTGAAAAAGAATTAGGAATAGAGATAGTAGGAGATACTAAAGTTAAAATAGCTATCGAAGAAGAAGAAGAGCCATGGGATGAAATAAAAGATGAAGAAAAGATTGAAGAAGATTTAAAAGAAATAGATGAAACTGTTAAAGAAGATTACATAAAAGAAGAAAAATAATCTTCTTTTTTTCGCTTTTACTCTTTTTTATGGAAAAAAGTTGAAAAATTAGTAATTTTATGGTTGACATTTGAATATTACTATACTATAATTAAAGAGAAAAGCGGAAAGAAGATTTAATTTATCTCACCTGATTGCTTAAGCAGTAGGTAAAAAAGCCAACAAGAAAACTACAAATTTTAACAAGCTTTTTTAGATAAAATGAATACTTCTTTTTGAGTATTCATTTTTTTGGAGGTGTTAGCTATAGCTACTTTAAAGGATAATCCTATCAACGAACAAATTAGATGTAAGGAAATGATGGTCATTGGACCAAACGGAGAACAATTAGGTATTAAGAGTAAACAAGATGCTCTTACTCTTGCTGGTTATGCAGGTTTTGATTTAGTTCTTATGAGTGATTCTGGAAATGTTCCGGTGTGCAAGATAATGGACTATAATAAATTTAAATACGAGAGAAAGAAAAAAGCAAAAGAATCACAGAAAAAGCAAAGAGAAACTATTATTGAGACCAAAGAATTTAGACTATCTGTTAAGATAGATGTACATGACTTTGATACTAGAGTAAATAATGCTAGTAAAGCGCTTGCTAAAGGAAATAAAGTAAAAGCAAGTATCAGATTTAAAGGAAGAGAAATAACACATCCTGAACTAGCTAAAGATGTTCTTGATAGATTTTATGAGAAAGTTAGTGATGTATCAGAAGTTGAATCTAAGCCTAAAATTGAAGGTAAGACAATGTTTATGATACTTGCACCTAAGAAATAGAAGGAGGATATTATGACAAAGGTTAAGAAAAACAAAATGAAGACACATAAGGGAACTAAAAAAGTATTAAATATTAGACAAAGTGGTTCTATTAGTAAATCAAGACAAGGAGTACTTCATAACACTGGTAAGAACAGTGCTGCTAGAGCAAGTAGTAAGAAAAAAGGCACTAGTCTAGCAAAATCAGATTATAAGAGAATTAAAGACTTAATATAGGAGGGTAAGTAATGACAAGAGTTAAAGGTGGCACTGTTGCACGTGCTAGAAGAAAAAAAGTATTAAAAGAAGCAAAAGGATATTTTGGTAGTAAACATAGATTATTTAAAACTGCTCATGAGCAAGTTATGCATTCTGGAGTTTATGCATTTAGAGATAGAAAACAAAATAAGAGAAACTTTAGAAAATTATGGATTACAAGAATAAATGCTGGATGTAGAGAAAATGAGATTTCTTATTCTAGATTTATTGATGGATTAAATAAAGCTGGAGTAACAGTTAATAGAAAGATGCTTAGTGAACTTGCTATCGATAATAAAGATGCATTTAGTGATTTAGTAACTATAGCTAAAGACGCATTAGCTGGTAAAGCTTATACTCCTAAAACAGTAGCAGCTTCTAAAGAAGAGACTGTAAAAGAAGTTAAGGCTGTAGAAAAGAAAGCTCCTGCTAAAAAGGAAACAACTACTAAAAAAGCTCCTGCTAAAAAGGCAACAACTAAAAAAGAAGAAAAGTAATAATTTCTTCTTTTTTTTATATTTAAATTTTGTTATAATAGAATTTGAAGGCAGTGATTTTATGGATACTAGTAAGATAAGAAATTTTAGTATAATTGCTCATATTGATCATGGTAAAAGTACATTGGCAGACCGTATACTAGAATGTACTGATGCTATTGATAAAAGACAAATGAAAGATCAACTCTTAGATAATATGGATATTGAAAGAGAAAGGGGAATTACTATTAAGTTAAATACGGTAAGATTAAATTATAAGGGATATACTCTTAATCTTATTGATACTCCTGGTCATGTTGATTTTAGTTATGAAGTATCTAGAAGTCTTGCTGCTTGTGAAGGAGCAATACTCGTCGTAGATGCTACGCAAGGAATTGAAGCACAGACTCTTGCTAATGTCTATCTAGCTTTAGAAAATAATTTAGAAATAATTCCTGTTATTAATAAAATAGATTTACCTAGTGCTGATATAGAAAAAGTGGAAAGAGAATTATATGATACTTTTGGCTTTAAGAGTGAAGAAATAATTAAAGTATCTGCGAAGACTGGGGTTGGGGTATCTGAACTATTAGATACTGTAATAGAAAAAGTCCCTAGTCCTAAAAATGAAAATGACAAATTAAAATGTTTGATTTTTGATAGTTATTTTGATGCTTATAGGGGAGTAGTAATATTAGTTAAAGTTGTATCAGGACATTTAACTAAAAAAACTAAGATTAAAATGATGGAAACAGGAGATATATATGATGTTGTAAGTCTTGGATATCATACTCCGTTTGAAAAGGAAGTAGAAACTCTTAGTGTTGGAGAAGTTGGTTTTATTACGGCTTCAATTAAGAGCTTAGAATCTGTAAAAGTAGGAGATACGATAACAGATGCAGAAGACGAAGCTGAGGAAAGATTACCAGGATATAAACCAATGAAACCAATGGTATACTGTGGTATTTATCCAATAGAACCTGCGAAGTATCCAAATTTAAAAGAAGCTATTGAAAAGCTTAAATTAAATGATGCTTCTCTTACGTATGAGATGGAATCATCTAGTACTTTAGGTTTTGGTTTTAGAATGGGATTTCTAGGACTTTTACATTTGGAAATAATATGTGAAAGAATTGAAAGAGAATTTAATTTAGATATAATTGCCACAACACCATCGGTAAATTATGAAATAACATTAACTGATGGAGAGGTAATATTTATTGATAATCCTAGTATGATGCCTGATAAGGTTAGAATTAAAACAATTAAAGAGCCATATATCTTTACTAATATTTTAGTTCCAGAAGGTTATATAGGACCTATTATGGAATTATGTCAAGATAAAAGGGGGATATATAAGGGAATGGATTATTTAGACAAGACAAGAGTTAATATTCATTATGAACTTCCTTTATCAGAAATAGTATATGATTTCTTTGATAGATTGAAATCTTCTACTAAGGGGTATGCTTCTTTTGATTATGAAGTGATTGGTTATAAGGAAAGTGATTTAGTAAAGATGGATATTTTACTTAATGGTGAAATAGTAGATGCCCTATCATTAATAGTACATAAAGATTTTGCTTATGATAGAGGTAGAAAAATGGTTGATAATTTAAAAAATATTATACCAAGACAATTATTTGAAGTACCTGTACAGGCTGTTATTGGTAGTAAAGTAATAGCAAGAAGTGATATTAAAGCCATGAGAAAAGATGTGCTTGCTAAATGCTATGGAGGAGATATAACTCGTAAGAGAAAACTACTTGAAAAACAAAAAGAGGGAAAAAAGAAAATGAAGACAATAGGTAGAGTAGAAATACCTAGTGAAGCCTTCTTAAGTATCTTAACTGATTATAAGAAAAACTAAAAAATATATATTTGAGGTGTAAATATGGGCAAAAAAAGTAAGAGTGTAACAAAAGAAATAAAGACAGAAATATTTTCTTGTACTCCAGATTATGATTTGATTTATAATTATTTAACAACTAATTTTGATGAATCTGTAAGTGCCATTCTAAATAGTATTTTAAAATTATTTAGAAGTATTGAAAATATAAATAATACAGAAATGATAGAGAATTTAATTATACTTTTAACTAATTTTGCTAAGAAAAATAAGAATAAGAATACTCTGAATAAATTATATGAAAAGATAGATGTATTCTTAAGTAACTTATCTAAAAGTTTTAACTGGAAAGAATTAATGGATATAGAAAAGTATATATCTGGTTTAGTTAATATTCAAAATAAATGTTTAATATCTAGTAATTTAAAGGGCAAAGGCGATAAATATAATTTTATTATGTACTTGGTATTTAAAAAGAGAGATATTGAATTATTAGGTAAATATATGATGAATAATATGAAAGAATTAATTATTAGTAATAATATATTACCATCAGTATTTACAAATATAATAGAAAGATATATAAATATTGAAGAAGAAAATACTTATGAAATAAAATACTTTAATCAAGTAATTTATTTATTCCTAAAAGGTAAACTAGGAGATAAATTATTATCTAATAATGATTATATTAGTATATTAAAGACATCAGATAAGAGTTTTGTATGGGATTTGATATATAAAGTAGAAAATGATTTTGTTATGTCTAAAGAAGAATTAGCCAGTACTTATGGGGTATCTTTTTACTTTCCTCTATGTAAAGAAAGATATGATTATAAGGGAGAAACTACTAAAGATTATACGAAACAAGAAGTAATTACTATTGACAATATTGGTGATACTTGCTTAGATGATGGACTTTTTATAAAAAAAAGAAGTAATGGTACATATAGATTATATATTCATTTAGCTAATGTACCAGAAATAATTCCATATATGTCTAATACAATGAGGGAAGCTCTTAGAAGGCAAAAGACTATTTATTTGCCAGATGATAATATTCCAATATTTGAAGATTATCTTTCTAATGGAGTATTATCACTTCTTCCTAATAAGGTAACAAATGTTCTAACATTTAGAGTAGATGTTGATACTGATTATAGTCTTTTACTGGATACATTAACAATTATTCCTAGCAGAATAATAAATAGGCATCAGCTTTCTTATGAAGAGGTAGATGAAATAATAAAAAAAGGTGATAATTCTTTAAGTGAAAATCTAAATCTTTTATCGGAAATATTTAATAGATTATCGCGGGATAATTTAAGAATAAAATCGTTCCATAAATTTAAGAATATTTTATCTCAAAGAACGGATACTAATAGTTCTAAATCAGATACTTCACCATCACATTTAATTGTAGAACAGAGTATGGTACTATCTGGTAGATTTGTACCAATGTTAAATAAATATCATAATCTTAATTTAATCATGCCATGGAGGGTGCATCCTAAATTTGATGAAGACTATGCTAAAAAGATATTAGATGAAATTGATCATATTGATGAGATGAGTGATGCCTTAAGAAGAGTAGCTAGGGATTATTTTCCTAAGAGTTATTATTCTTTTGAAAATATTGGTCATGCTGGTCTTGGAATACAAGGCTATGTTAGGGTAGGAAGTTCTGCTAGAAGAGCAATGGATGCTCTAGCAGAATACATTATCTATGATTTAATAATCAATAGAGATGAAGGAGACTTAGATTATAAATATTATTTCTGGGAAAGAGAAATAAAATATTGGTGTGAATATGCTAATAATAAAATAGCGGAGAATAATTCTTTTGCAGAAGAATATGCTTATCTAAGAAGAAATGGAAAAATATTAGAATTAGAAAAGAAGTGATATTATGAATTTACCAAATATAAATGAAGCAAGAAAAAGAACTAAAGAAAAAGTAAATGTTTATTATGATAAATATAAAATAAATGATAAACTAAAAAGTTTAGGTAAAAATAAAAAATATACTATTCTTACATATGGTTGTCAGATGAATGTTCATGATAGTGAGAATATGTCTGGTATTATGGAAGAACTAGGATATACAAAAGAAGATAACTTTGAAAAAGCCGATGTAATAATACTAAATACTTGTGCTATTAGAGAAAATGCTCATAATAAAGTGACGGGAATATTAGGTAGAATTAAAAAGTTAAGAGAAGATAATCCTAATATCATAACTGTCTTTGCAGGATGTATGGCTCAAGAAGAAGGTATTGCTAATATGCTTAAGAGTAAATATAAATGGGTTGATATTGTTATGGGAACACATAATTTATATAGTCTTCCTAGTTTACTAGAAAATGCATATAAAGATAAAAAACAAAATATTGAAGTATATTCTATTGAAGGAGATATTATTGAGTGTTTACCTGTAAAAAGGGATTCTAAATATAAAGCATGGGTAAATATTCAATATGGTTGTGATAAGTTTTGTTCATATTGTATAGTTCCATATACAAGAGGAAAACAAAGAAGTAGATTACCTAAGGATATAATCGAAGAAGTTAAAAAATTAAAAGAAGAAGGTTATTTAGAAGTAACACTTCTTGGACAAAATGTAAATGCCTATGGAAAAGATCTAGAAGAAAATTATACGATGGCTAATCTACTTGAAGATGTAGCTTTAACTGGTATTGATAGAGTAAGATTTGTAACATCCCATCCTTGGGATTTCTCTGATGATATGGTAAATGTCATAGCTAAATATGATAATATAATGCCTTATATTCATCTTCCACTTCAATCAGGAAGTGATAGAATATTAAAGAAGATGAATCGTAGATATACAAATTCTGAATATAGAGAGTTATTTAATAAATTAAGAAAGGCAATGCCAGAATGTGCAATTACTACCGATATAATTGTCGGTTTTCCTAATGAAACAAAAGAAGATTTTGAAGAAACATTAAAAATATATAACGATTTAAAATATGATTTAGCATATACTTTTATTTATTCAAAAAGAGAAGGAACACCTGCCTCTATTATGGAAGATAGTATTAGTTTAGAAGAAAAAGAAGAAAGACTTCAAAGACTAAATGAATTAGTAAATAAGTATGCAAGAGAGGCTAATGAAAAATATTTAGGTAAAGTAGTAAAAGTATTAATTGAAGGGCCATCTGATAAGAATAATAAAGTAATGGGATATACTGAGACTATGAAACTAGTAAATATATCTGCTGATGAATCTTATATTGGTAAAATAGTAGATGTAAAAATAACAGAAGTAAAGACTTGGTCTTTAGAAGGAGAATTAGTGTGATAGAAAGTAGTATTGAAGAATTATTTGATTCAATAAATAATTCTAATGAATATAAAGATTATTTAAGTATAACAGAAGAATTAAATAATAATAAAGAAGTAATGAATTTAATAAATGAAATAAAGACTTTAGAAAAAGAGGCCACTAAACTAGAATATAATGGTGATGATAAATATAAAGAATTGGATAATATTATAGAAGAAAAAACAAACATCTTAAATAATAATTCATCTTATAAAGATTATTTATCTAAATTAAAAAGATTTAATAATACACTATTAGCATCTAGTTCACTACTAGAAGATTATATTGATAGTAAAGTTTCTATTTAACTTTTGACAAATTAATAAAAATATGATACTATGTATACAGATGAAGGAAACTTCATATAATAAAAAAAGGAACACTTGATATTAGCCCGTTGAATGCTGCCAATATTTTGACGTTGCATCTAACTTTGTGTTAGATGCTTTTCTTTTATATTAAAATCACAAGAATAATTAATAATAAAAGGCATATATATGTTTGCTGGGCAAAATTATAATAAAAGTCTTATAATAAAAGCTTTTACAAATAAATTAACAAAAATAAACTCTTTGGCGTTGACATAATATTTATAAACATTTATACTTATAACGTGGATAACATTAGGCGCAACTCCTTTTTTTTGATTATTCAAAGGAAGGGGGGACAAGTATGCTAAAAAAATCTTCTGAAAAAGGGAGTTCTAGTAAGTGGAACTTGTCTTAGCTTATGCTTTGACAGTACTAATTCTTCTTGCTGTAATAAGTAAGAATAATCGTACAAAATAAAAAAAGAGGCACCCAGGGGGTGCTTCACCATACGTGGAGAGAACACCTTGTACAAATTAGGTGTTGTCCACTTTTTATTTTGGACAATTTCTCTTTCCATATACATTATATTATAAAATAAAAAAAAATACAAGTAGTTCATTTAATCCACATTTCCATTTAAATGCTTGACAATTATAGAAAAATAGGGTATATTGTAATTGCATTTGAGAAAATGCAATTAACATGTAAATGTTTCTCGCTCTCGGGTGGTGCGAGTAATTAAATTATCCCGATCGACAATGTTTCTCGCTCTCGGGTGGTGCGAGTAATTAAATTATCCCGAATGAAAATAGGAAAGACTCGTGTCTATTTGACATGAGTTTTCTTTTATGCAAAAATGGCGAATATATGTTCACAATAAAACACTTTGCTGTTGACATTGATTCTTAATATGTATATAATAAATAATTAATTAGGATGGTTGATAAGATGAATTATTATGATGAAATAAAAAATGAATTAATAAATAATGAGATTAATAGAGCAGTTAAAAAATATTCGATTAATAAGAGTGATTTAAATACTTATTTTAATGTTGGAAAAATGCTTGCAGAAGCAGGTAAACATTATGGTGAAGGAATAATAAAAGAGTATTCTAAAAGACTAACAAGTGATTTAGGAAAAGGATATACAGAAACAAATTTAAAGTATTTCAGACAATTCTACTTCTTTTTAAAAAGTCACACACTGTGTGACGAATTATCCTGGTCGCATTATAGAACTTTATTATCATTATCTGATGAAAAAGAAATTGAGTATTATATATTATTATGTAGACAGCAAAAATTATCAGTAAGAAAATTGCATGAAAAAATAAAATCTAAAGAATATGAAAGATTACCAGAGAATACCAAGAATAAATTAATTAATAATAAAGAATCAAATGTAGTAGATTTTGTTAAAAATCCTATATTAATAAAGAATAATAATAATTATGAAATATTCTCTGAAAAAGTATTACAGAAACTAATATTAGAAGATATGGAAACATTTCTAGAAGAATTAGGTACAGGCTTTACCTTTATTAAAAGTGAATATCCCATCAAACTAGGAGATAGATATAACTACATCGATTTACTACTATATAATATAAAATATAAATGTTATGTAGTAGTAGAACTAAAAGTAACGGAATTAAAGAAAGAACATACAGGACAAATTATGACATATATGAACTATATAGATGAAAATATAAAATCACTTGAAGAAAATAAAACAGTAGGTATAATTATCTGCAAGAAGGATAATAAATTTGTAATAAGATATTGTTCAGATAATCGAATAATAGCACGAGAGTATGTACTAGTATGATCTAATGCTAAAATATAAATGTAAAATATTTGTTTGAAAAAAATTGAGATATATGTTAAAAAATGTAATTAAGGAAGGTTGATAAAATGAATTATTATGATGAAATAAAAAGCAAGTTAATAGATAACGAAATATATTCAAGAGTAAAGGACTATTCTAAGGAAAAACATAAAGTTATTACATATTTTGAAATTGGACGATTATTAAATGAAGCTGGCGGTAAATATGGAGATAATATAATAGATGAGTATTCTAGAAAACTAGTTTTAGAAGTTGGTAAAAAATATAATAGAAGAACATTATATAGAATGAGAAAATTCTATGAAGTTTTTAGTAATGAAAAAGTGTCAACATTGTTGTCACAATTAACTTGGTCACATTATTTACTCTTATTATCAATAAAAGACTATGATGAAATAATATATTACATAAACATATCTAAAAACAACAATTTAACTCAAAGACAATTACAAGATAAAATAAAAAATAATGAATATCAAAGAATACCTATTGAATCTAGAAATAAATTAAATCGAAATGAAATACTTAGACCAAATGATTTAATTCCTAACCCAATAAGAATTAAAAACAGTAATGATCATGGAAACATATCCGAAAAAGTATTACAGAAATTAATACTTGAAGATATAGAATCATTTCTAGAAGAATTAGGTACGGGTTTTACCTTTATTAAAAGTGAATATCCCATCAAACTAGGAGATAGATATAACTATATAGATTTACTATTATATAATATAAAATATAAATGCTATGTAGTAGTAGAACTAAAAGTAACAGAATTAAAGAAAGAATATACAGGACAAATTATGACATATATGAACTATATAGATGAAAATATAAAATCACTTGAAGAAAATAAAACAGTAGGTATCATTATCTGCAAGAAAGATAATAAATTTGTAATAAGATATTGTTCAGATAACAGAATAATAGCACGAGAGTATGTACTAGTATGATCTAATAATATAAATGTAAATAATAAATATTTTCCTTGACTATCTTATCTATTTAATGATAACATTAGTATGTAAGGTAAGGAGAGTGACATATATGTTAAATAATTATT
>CAMUXV010000024.1 GCA_947164795.1 uncultured Caryophanales bacterium
TGTTTAACATGTGCTTCATAAAAATATCTTGGTAATAATCTTACCAAGATATTTATTTATATAATCTTATTTAGTATAATGTATTTAAGGAATATTTGATATGGGTGAGACCAATCTTTTTAGGGGGGTTACTCTTAGAAAGTGAGGTGATAGTTATGTTTAAGAAAGATAGACTTATATTTTCACTTATCATAATTATTTTGCTTCAACTTGTTGTACAACTAGTAAAATAAAAGCGACCACCTAAAATCAGCAAAAGTTTTAGGTGGTAAGTAATTATTACGGTCCACTCAACATAGCTTATCAAGTGTTCCTTTTTTATTTTATGAAGTTTCCTTCATCTGTATTCATAATATCATACTTTATTATTAAAATCAACTATTTTGAGCTTAATTTCTATAGAAGATACTTTTACTAATGGAAAAGGGAGGATTAATTTGTTAATCCGGGTAGCGAAGCGGTTAAAAATAGAAAAAAATAATGAAATAATATTTACTAAAAGCATATAATATGGTAATATATTAATGGCTTTTCAAAAAATATACACAAATATTGATTTAATTATTCTAGTGCCTATATGGTGGATATTAAAGAAGAGATATTTGGAAGCAAAACGAAAGGAGAAATGATTAATATGACAGTAGTATCTATGAGCTATTTGTTAGAAGCTGGTGCACACTTTGGTCATCAGACTAAAAGATGGAATCCTAAAATGAAAGAGTATATTTTTAACTCTAGAGATGATATTTATATCATTGACTTACAAAAGACAGTAGAAAAGATGGAGGAAGCTTACGCTGCACTTAATAAGATTGCTAGTGAAGGTGGAAAAGTACTTTATGTTGGTACTAAGAAACAAGCACAAGAAGTATGCAAAGAGGAAGCTGAAAGAAGTAATATGTACTATATGACTGAGAGATGGTTAGGTGGTACTCTTACTAACTTTAGAACTATTAGAAGAAGAGTAAATCGTCTTGAAGAAATTGAAAAGATGGAAAAAGATGGTACTTTTGATAGACTTCCTAAAAAAGAAGTAGTAGGACTTAAGAAAGAATACGAGAGATTAAATAAGAACTTATGTGGTATTAGAGAAATGACTAAGTTACCACAAGCTATTATTATTGTTGATTCTACTAAAGAATATAATGCAATAAGAGAAGCTAGAAAGCTTAATATTCCTGTATTTGGTTTAATTGACACTAACTGTGATCCAGATGATGTTGATTATGTACTTCCTGCAAATGATGATGCTGTAAGAAGTATTAAAGTAGTACTAGGTGCTTTAACTAATGCTATTATTGAAGCTAATGGTGGTACAATTGTTGATTATGTAAGTGAAGATGATAAAAAAGTATCTAAAGAAAAAACTTCTAAAAAGGAAAAGAAAGAAGTAAAAGAAGAAACTACAGTTAAAGAAGAAACAAGTGTAGAAAAGCCAGTTGAACTTGATTTAAATATTTTAACTGTTGCTGAACTTAGAGACCTTGCTAAGAAGAAAGAAGTTAAAGGTTATTCTAAGATGAAAAAAGAAGAATTAATTGAAAGTTTGAAATAAGGAGGATATACTTATGATTACTGCGAATATGGTAAAAGAGCTTAGGGAGCAAACTGGAGCAGGTATGCTTGATTGTAAAAAAGCTCTTACTGAAACTAATGGAAATATGGAAGAAGCTACTACTTGGCTTAGAGAAAAAGGTATAAGTAAAGCTGCTAAAAAACAAAGCAGAATTGCTGCTGAAGGACTTGCTTATGCTAAAGTAAATGGTAATAAAGCAGTTATTGTAGAAGTTAATTCTGAAACTGACTTTGTTGCTAAGAATCCAGAATTTACTAGTTTAGTTGAAAATATTGCTAATTCTATTTTGAATAGTAATGTAACTTCTATGGAAGAAGCTATGAAATTAGAAATAGACGGTAAAACTATTGAAGAAGTTATAGTGGACAAAACTGCTACTATTGGAGAAAAATTATCTTTTAGAAGATTTGAATTGGTAGAAAAGAATGATACTGAAGTATTTGGAACATATTCTCATATGGGGGGTAAGATTGTTACTCTTGATATTTTAGAAGGTACTGATGAAGAAGTAGCTAAAGATGTTGCTATGCAAATTGCTGCTATGAGGCCTTTATACTTAGATAAAGAATCGGTTCCTGAAGAAAGAGTAGAGAAAGAAAGAGCAATTCTTACTGAACAAGCTGAGAATGAAGGATTAGATGCTAATAAACTTCCTATGATTGTTAATGGAAGACTTAATAAATTCTATGAAGAAGTATGTTTACTTGATCAAGGATTTGTTAAAGAAAATAAGATGAAAGTATCTAAATATGTTGAGAGCAAAGGTATGAAGGTATTATCTTTCACAAGATACGAAGTTGGTGAAGGTATGGAAAAAAGAGAAGAAAACTTTGCTGACGAAGTTGCTAAGCAAATAAATGGATAATCAAATGAGAAACTAATAAACTAGTTTCTTTTTTTTATAATTATGATAGAATTATTTTAGGATAGAAGTTTATTCTTACCAATATATGATGAAAGGAGGAAAATGGATGTACACTTACAATTACGATTATTATAACATTGATACATCAATGCCCACTAGTTATTATATTATTAGTTTAGCATTAAGTGTTTTATTTATTGTTAGTTTATGGAAGATATTTAAGAAGGCTGGCAAACCAGGATGGGCTGCTATTGTACCTATCTATAATATTATTGTTCTTATTCAAGTAGCGGGTTTACCTCTTTGGTATTTAGTATTACTTATTATACCTCTTGCTAATATTTATGCTATATTTAAAATATATATAGAACTAGCACATAAGTTTGGTAAATCGACTGGATTTGGTGTTCTTACGGTCTTTTTTAGTGAGATTTGTTTACCTATACTTGCTTTTGATAAGAATGCTACTTATAATGGATAAAAAAAGAAGGAATCATTTGATTCCTTTTTATTATTCTACTTTTTTACCACAATTTTCACAGAAACTAGTACCTGGTTTTAATTTTTGCCCGCAACCTAAACAAAATTTTTCAGGTTCTGAAGAAGCAGTAGTAGTATTACCCTTTTTGTCATCAATAGGACCATTAGGAGATACTACTACTGAACTATCGTATTGCATATTTTTTGAAAAGCCTAAAACTGTTGCAATAATGCCAGGGAAGAAAATTCCTAGTACACCATAAGTAACAGGATTTTGTTTAAATTTCTTGCCTAAGTTATAGAAGATAAAGAAATTTACTGCTCTTGCTGCAATCAATGTAACTGTTCCTAATCCGCTTATTCCTAATAAATTAATGATTGTTCCTGATATTGCTATTAGGAAATACCACCAATTTAATCCTGCTATTTCTACTAATACGTAAGTACTGTAGAATGGTACAATGGCAGCCCATCCTGGTTTTCCAGCTTTTTTAAATAGTTTTACTTCACCAATTATGATTACTACTAATGCTGCTATCGCAATTAGGAATATTATTCCAACAAATATTAGTAATCCTCCTGTTAAGTTTTCAAAAAAATCAGCATTTTTTGATAATAAATTGTTTACTAATTGATCTTCGTTCATTATTTTACTCCTTTCTATTTAATAATATAACAAAAATATACTTTTTTGACAAGATGTTATGATATTTTTTTGTGTTTGAACATAACTTTTAATAGGTGAAAACATGTTTAGCAAAGGTATCCATAAGAGAATTAGAATAGTATTATTAATTATTATATTTGCATTTGTTATTATTATAGGAAAAGTATTTTATATTGAAGTGATTAGTTATGACAAACTTAATACATTAGCTAATGGTGTATGGAGTAGAAATCTTCCTATTGAGGCTGATAGAGGTAAGATTTATACTGTTGATGGAGAAGTAGTAGCAGGTAATCTTACTACGACTAGTTTGGTATTTATTCCTAACCAGATTAAGAATAAGGAATTAGTAGCAGATAAAATAAGTGAGATATTAGATGCTGATAAGAGTAAAATAGAAGAACATCTATATAAAAAATCAATGATGGAAAGAGTTCATCCGGAAGGTAGAAGATTATCGTATGAAATAGCAGATAAAATAGAAGCCCTTAATTTTGAAGGAGTATATTTACTTAAGGAGTCTAAGAGATATTATCCGCATAATGAGATGCTTTCTCATGTACTTGGTTATGTTGGTATTGATAATCAGGGACTTAGTGGGTTAGAACTTAAGTATGATGATTATTTGACTGGGGAGTATGGTTCAATTCAGTATTTTTCTGATGCTAAGGGTAATACTCTTGATAGGAGTTCTGTTTATGTAGAACCAGAAGATGGCTTGGATATTTATTTAACGGTTAATTATGAGATTCAGTCCGCTATTGAGAGAGAACTTAATAATGTTGTACTTAAATATAATCCAGAAGGAGCATGGGCTATTGTAATGGATCCGAATACGGGGGAAATTCTTGGAATGAGTTCAAGGCCTACTTTTAATCCTAATAATTATCAGAATTATAGTATTGAGACTATTAATAGGAATATGGCAATATGGGCTAGTTATGAACCAGGTAGTACTTTTAAGATTCTTACTTTAAGTGCTGCGGTTAATGAGGAGAAGGTTGATTTACTAAAGGATACATTTTATGATGGGGGTTCTGTCAATGTAGATGGGGCTAGAATTAAATGTTGGAAAGCTGGTGGACATGGTAGTCAAACTTTTTTAGAAGTAGTACAGAATTCTTGTAATCCGGGATTTGTGGAACTTGGTAGAAGACTAGGAGTTAATTCTTTGTTTGATTATATTGATAAGTTTGGTTATGGAAAAAAAACTGGTATTGATTTAAATGGAGAGGCTACTGGTATTTTATTTCCATTATCTAGAGTTGGTCCTGTTGAGCTTGCTACAACTTCTTTTGGGCAGGGAGTTAGTGTTACGGCAATTCAACAGGTAGCTGCTGTTAGTGCTGCAATTAATGGGGGAACTTTGTATAAACCTTATATTGTTAAAAGAATTGTCGAACATGAAACAGGTCAAATTATTGATGAAATAAAACCTACGATAGTAAGAGAAGGCATTATAAGTAGTGATACTAGTGAGAAGGTTAGAATGACATTGGAATCAGTGGTATCGTTAGGAACAGGAAGAAATGCTTATATTGATGGTTATAGAGTAGGAGGAAAGACTGGTACTGCGCAAAAAGTTAATAATGGTGTTTATATGAGAGGAAATTATATTGTATCTTTTATGGGATTTTTACCCGCTAATAATCCTAAGGTAGTAATTTATCTTGCTATTGATAATCCTAAAGGTATAACTCAATATGGTGGTACTGTTAGTGCTCCTATTGTAAGGAATATTATGGAAGATATAATTACTGCTCTTGGTATTGAAAAACAAGAAGGGGGTACAGAGAAGGAATATCAATGGTATGATAAGAGATATTATGATGTTCCAAATGTTGTTGGTATGACTAAGAAGGATGCTAGTAAAAGTTTAAAAAATTTTTCTGTAGAATATAGTGGTAATGGAGATGTGGTTATTAGCCAATCACCAGGGGCAGAAAGCAGATTACCCGAGGGTTCACCTGTTAGACTTTATTTGGGATAAATTTGCATTTATGTGGTATATATGCTATAATATTTAATGTTTTTGGGGGAAATGTGGAAATATTACATATATCTAATGATGAAATTAATAATTTAAATAAACTTGTATTAAACGATAATGTATCAAATACTGAGTCTGATGTTTTTTTCTATCATTATAGTGGTAGAAAATATGTTTTAAAGGAATTAGATTTTTTTGATAAAAATAAATGGGATAATAAAATAAGAACTTTACTTAGTATTGATGGTAATAGAGATGTTATTCCTAATTATTTTATTAAACCTGAATTTTTACTATCTTCTAATTATGAAATCAAATATTGGGCTTCTAGTTTTTTTGATGGTGTCAATCTTAATTTTATTCTTAATAATAAAAACATTTCTTTTGACATTAAAAAGAAATATTTAAGGAGAATAGGTTATATATTAAAGCAGATGGATTATATTAGAAGAAATACTAAATTAAATGATTTTTATATTGGCGATTTAAACGAGAATAATTTTATTGTTGATAGTAGTGGCAGAATTCTAATTTGTGATATTGATAGTATTAAGATAAATGGTAATAAGTCTTCTGTGAGTAAGTATATAAACCCTTTTTCTTTGTTTAATAAAGCTGGTACTAGTAAATATACAATCGATAATTCTGTTAGTAGAGTATCTGACTATGTTGTGGATAATAATACTGATTTATATTGTTATAATATTATGATTATGAATTTTTTGTCTGGTAAAAGAATTAATGATATTACTATAGAAGAGTTTTATAGATATTTAAACTATTTAAATGATATAGGTATTGATCATAATATGATAGAGATATTTAATAAAATAATACTGGAAGAAGATAATTGTAACCCGTGTTATTATATAGATTCTTTAACTGAAGATAAATTTATTAAGGCTAGAAGATATAATGTGTAAATAATATTGTATCTTATGTAAAGTTTTATAAAAGAAGTTGTTTTAATAAAAATAATTGTGTTATAATTAATATAGAAATGGAGTTGAGCATATGTTAACGCTTACGAAGTCATTGCTTGCTTTAATGCTTGGATTTATTGGGGCTACTTTGTTTGGATTTGCAGCTATTCCCTTTTTAAAGAAATTAAAGGCGGGGCAGAGAATAAATATTTATGTTGAAGCACATAAAGGTAAGGCTGGTACTCCTACGATGGGAGGTATCATCTTTATTATTCCTACTTTAGTAATAATGTTATTTTTACTTATTACTGGAAAAGTAGATTATTCTGTTAACTTAGTCATTGTATTATTTGTATTTATATCATATGCATTAATTGGTTTTTTGGATGATTTTATTAGTTTGAAGAGAAAGGCTAATAAAGGACTTACACAATTTCAAAAATTATTATTGCAACTTATAGTAGCGGTTGTTTTCTATATATTATTTAGAGAATTTACTGATGGTGATTCTTATCTTAGAATATCAGCTTTACATATTGATTGGAATTTAGGATGGTTTTATGGAGTATTTATACTATTTTTACTTGTTGGTTCATCTAATGCAGTTAATTTAACTGATGGTTTAGATGGTTTAGCAGGTGGATTGTCGGCGATATCATTTTTAGCTTTTGCTCTTATTGCAATGGGTAGTTGGTGGATAGAAGGAAATTCTGATATTGGTATTTTCTGTTTTGTACTTGTTGGCTCTATTATTGGTTTTCTTGTTTATAATAGTAATCCTGCAAAAGTATTTATGGGCGATACTGGTAGTTTAACACTAGGTGCTACGATGGCTACTGTTGCTATTCTTACTTCACATGAATTATCATTGGTATTGATAGGTGGAGTATTTGTTATCGAAACATTAACTGTTATGATTCAGATTAGTTCAGTTGTATTATTTCATAAAAAGGTATTTCTGATGACTCCTATTCATCATCATTTTGAGAGACTTGGATGGAGTGAAAGAGATATTGTTAAACTTTTCTGGATAGTAGGATTTGTACTTAGTATGTTTGCTCTAATATATGGTGTATGGTTATAGAAAAAGGTTTCAAATTGAAACCTTTTTTAAGTTTGTTTTGATATATTTAGTAGTACGCCCATACTTATTAGACTTATTAGGAGACTACTTCCACCATAGGATAAAAAGGGGAGTGTTACACCAGTTACTGGTATAAGACCTGTTACTACCATAAGATTTAATAATGTTTGAAAGGCTAATCCAAATGCTATACCAAATGCTAAATATTTACCAAATTTGTTTTCGCATTTCATAGCTATTTTAAATCCTGAAGTTATTATTAATATGAATAGGGTTGATACGATTAGTACTCCCACGAAGCCAAATTCTTCACTTATGATGGAAAAGATGAAGTCGGTTTGGGGTTCTGGTAGATAAAAGTGTTTTTGAATAGAATTACCGAGTCCTAGTCCCAGGATACCTCCGGGTCCGATGGCATATAAACTTTGGATTATTTGAAATCCACTACCTAGTGGATCAGACCATGGATTTAGAAATGATACAATTCTTTTCATACGGTAAGGGGCTATTATTATAAGACCTACTATTCCTATTAAACCTAGTACTCCTATTTTTATAAAGAAGTCCATTTTTACACCACTTACAAATAGGAGAACTATTATAGTCATTACGATTACTACTCCTGTTCCAAAGTCTGGTTCTAGCATAATTAGTCCAAACACGAGAAATAATACTCCTAGTATTGGAAAAACTCCTTTTTTAATATTTTTTAAACTTCTTTCATTGTTTGATAAATATTTAGAGGTAAAAATTATAAGACCAAGTTTTGTAAATTCCGACGGTTGAATACCAAAACCTCCTAATCCAAACCAACTTCGACTTCCATTTCTTACTGTTCCGATTCCTGGTATTAAGACTAAGGCGAGCATGGCAAAGCATATTCCAAATATTATGTTAGATAATTTTTTATAATTTTGATAGGGATATTTACTTACTATATACATGATGATATATCCTAGTAGTAAGAAAATGCCTTGTGATTTTAGGTATTTAAAGGGATCATTAAACTTATATTCTGCCCATACATATGAAGAAGAATATATCATTAGGGTTCCAAATATACTAATTAGTATGACTGATATTAGGAGTATTTTTCCTTCTTTTTTCACTTTTATCACCTAATTAATTTTATTCTTATAAAATAATTATTAGTAATAAAAAAAGGAAATATATTATTTCCTTTCAAAAAATGATATTATTTTAGCAGTTCTATATACTATTTTATGGCTATTATTGATAGCTATTTTTTTACATGCCGCTTTACCACCGATAGTAATGGCAGCGATTAAAGCAGTTACTACTAATCCTATATAAAATATATTTATGTTTAATGTTTTTGATAGTGTAGTAGTTATAGCTACTCCTGCAGAACCTGATATAATACCACATATATCACCAATTACATCATTACAAAATGATGATACTTTATCAGCGTTCTTTTTGAAATTAACAGCTTTTTTAGCCCCTTTTATTTTCTTTGAGTTCATGGCATGTAATGGTTCTTCATTAGAGGCTGTTACTGCTACACCAACCATATCAAATACTATTCCGAGTGCTATAAAGAATAATAATATTATTACTCCTAATATTATGTGTACTTTGGGCATTAATAATTGTGACAGACTAGAGAATAGTAGTGATATAAAGAATGCTAATATTGTTACGATTATTATCCAATTATTTTTCTTTTTATTTTTTTTCATAATTTTCCTTTCAAAAAAAGCCCTCCCGGGCTTTAGTTTATTAAAATGGCAATTCTTATAGTTAACTTTATGTCTTAGGTCAAGTAGGTTTTCCCTATCTTCTACATCCCGTTACCAGGTTTGTGGTTTCCCTTTAAAGAAGATAATATATCGTTACCGATTATATGACTTGATTACCACTTAGTACATACTGTAATCCTATTAGAATGTCACTCTAGGAGATTTCCTCAAGCAATGCTTACTATTAGTTCTTTTTTGCAATTATGGTTTCATATTGCAATATTATATATATCTAGCTAGGAAATATATAACTGATCAATAATTCCCCATATTCACTCAAGACAAGCTACGCTACTCGTAAGTTTCCCCACATAGTAGGTTCAATCCTAGTTCGTATTATATTAATAACACAAAGTAAGGTCTCAATGGTTATTGGATCAGAATCATATGCCGTTATGAGTGTCCAATATCCTACCTTCCAGCATCCACCCTAAGTTGGGCACAAAAAGCAGACACAAGAAGTTTCACAGATGTGCTCTTTAGTGACTTTTTAGTTCCACCTTCATAGTAAGTTTAATTGACTAGAATAATGTGCCATCACATGTGCATAATAATACCATAAATTTAGTGAAATGTCAAATTTTATGTGGTATTTGGTATATTATATTCTTTATATATAAAAAAATACTAATCTTTTTTGATTAGTATTTTTTCTAATAAACTGACAATTAAATACATTAGATAAGAAACAATCATTAAGATTATAATACCTGACATAACTAAGTTTAGATTAAATACTTGAGAACCATATGTTATTAAATAACCAATTCCTTTTTTGGATACTAAAAATTCTCCCATTATTACTCCGATTAAAGTCATACTTATATTTATTTTTAATGAACTTATAATAGTAGGATAACTACTTGGCATTATTACCATTTTAAATATTTGATATTTAGTAGCTTTAAATGATTTTAATAGATTTATTTTATTTTGATCTGTCTCTATAAAACCATTATATACGGTTATGATTGTTACTATTACAGATATTAATAATGCCATTATGATTATTGATTTAATATTAGCTCCAAAATATATAATTATAATGGGACCTATTGCTACTTTAGGTAGACTATTTATGATAGTTAGATATGGATCTATTACTCTATAGATAAAGTTATTCCACCATAATATAGTGGCTATTAGTAGTCCAATAATAGTACCTAGTCCAAAACTTATTATTGTTTCATAGATAGTGGTCCATATGTGATTAAATAGGTTATTTGATTTATATAGATTGGTAATAGTACTTAGTATTCTACTTGGAGAAGAAGATATAAAGGGATTTATTATTTCATATTTAGCAAGTAACTCCCATATTATGATGATGGATAATAATATTAATATTTGAAAAAAGATTATTAGTAGTTTTCTTCTTCTTTTTTTCTTTAGATAGTTTATATGTTCTATACTATACATGGATATCTATATCCTTCCATATTTTATCATAATACTGTTTAAATTCTTCTAGATTTCTATTATTTATAGGGGTACTTTTATTATTCATTATAATATTATATTCACATTTTACTTTGGATGGTCTATCGGTTAGGACTATTACTCTGTCTGCCATTGAGACTGCTTCTGCTATATCATGTGTAATCATGATAGTGGTCCTTTTTTCTTTTTTTATTATTTTCCAGACATCATCTGATACGGTTAATCTTGTTTGATAATCTAGAGCAGAGAATGGTTCGTCTAATAGTATTATATCTGGATCTATGGCTAGTGTTCTGATTAATGAGGCTCTTTGTTTCATTCCCCCTGATAGATTACTAGGGTATTTATAAATAAAGTCTTTTAATCCATATGTGGTTAAATAGTCTTTTACTTTGGCTATATTTTCATTATTTATTTCTTTTTTTACTTTTAGTCCTAATAGACAGTTATCTAAAATATTAAGCCAAGGAAATAATGTATCTGTCTGAAGCATATATCCTACTTTTAATTTATCTTTAGGAAAGATTATGTCTCCTGATGACTTATCTTCTAATCCACATAGAATAGAGAGAAGAGTAGTTTTACCACATCCAGATGGACCTACGATGGCTACAAATTCTCCTTCTTTAATATTTAAATCTAAACCTTTAATAGCTGGTATTTCACTCTTATTTGTATGATATATCTTAGAAAGATTTTTTATTTCTAAGATATTTTTTTTATTTTCCATTATATATTAATTTATCATACGGAGCGTATTCTTTTAGTTCGTTTGCCGCAATCATGATGTCCTCTATATGCTTCCATTCTTCTTTACTTACTTTAGTTGTTTCTCTCCATGCATCACTATCTTTATATCTTTTAATCATTGTAGTTAAATCTTTTATATCTGTATCAGGAAAGAAACTTTCAATTGATTTTGCTACTTTTTCGGGGGTACTGTCTTTTACAAAATCTAATCCTTTTTGGACAGCTTTAGTAAATCCTTTTATTAAATCTTCATTATCTTTTATAAAGCTTTTCTTAGCATTATATGCTGTATACGGTACAACCCCTCCATATTCTCCGACATATGCTACTACATATCCTAATCCCTCTTTTTCTACGGATGTTGCATTTGGTTCAAATAGGGTAACAAAGTCTCCAGTACCTCCAATAAATGCTCCTTCCATAGCAGGAAAAGCTATTGATGTATCTATTGTTAAATCTTTTATAGGATCGATATTATTTTGTCTTAGTGCCCATTCAAAAGTCATTTCTGGCATACCACCTTGTCTACCTCCAATTACATATTTTCCTTTTAAATCTTCTAATGTAAAATTATCTATTTTTTTTCTTGATACTAAGAATGCTCCATCTCTTTTAGTTAGTGCTGCAAATGTTATTGGATAGTCTTTTTCTCCGCCATTATAAACATATATTGTTGCTTCACTACCTGAGAAGCCGATTTGGGCATCACCAGAAAGGACTGCTGCCATTACGGCATCTGCTCCTGGTGTTAGTACTAAATCAATATCTATTCCTTCTTCTTTAAAGAATCCTTCGTTAATTGCGGCATATTGTGGTGCATAAAAGATACTATGAGCTACTTCTGCTACTGTAACTTTTGCTAGGGTAGTATCTTTTTCTTTACCACTTCTTAAGGCGAAAAAAAGAAGCCCTCCTAATACTAGTAATATGAATATGCTATTTATTAGTTTTTTCATTTAAAAACCTCCTCTTTATCATACATATTATATTCGTATGACTAGAGAAGGTTAAGGCTATTAGCATAAAAAAAATTACTTATCGTAAATTTAAATGGCGCGCCCAGTAGGAGTCGAACCCACAACCTTTTGGTCCGTAGCCAAACGCTCTATCCAGTTGAGCTATGGGCGCACTAAACAAGAACATATTAAGTATATAATAAAAAAGGCTAAAATTCAATATTTTTAGGAAAAATTTTAAAAAAATGGTTGTCAAAGTATTAAAAATGTTATATAATTAACTAGCAAGTGGAAAATATATGCCTGAGTGGCGGAATAGGTAGACGCACAGGACTTAAAATCCTGCGAGATTCAA
>CAMUXV010000025.1 GCA_947164795.1 uncultured Caryophanales bacterium
TATCCTTTGTTTTTTTGTTCTTATAACACAAAACATCTTCGTCACCAATTTTGATTGTACTATTTTCATAATTAGTAGGAACGTCAAGTATTCCTTCTTTTCTAATTACAGTATATGATTTACCATTTACTGTTACAGTAATTGGATCTAATTCTTTTACTACCACTGTTAGGGTATATGTTTTTATATTACCATTTTCTGCTTCTACTTTTATTTCAAATTTATTTATTCCCTCTACTACTTCTTTATCACCAATACCGCCAATACTAGCAGTACTATCTTCTTTAGTAGCACTAATTGTTATCTTGTCAACGCCATTTGGTACTTCTACTGAATACTCAGTAGTTTCTTTATTAAATTCCGGTGATATTGAATATCCATCTACTTGTAATGATTTTAAGTAGTTATTACCACTATAAGTTTTAGGGGGAACTACCACTGGCTCTTTTACAGTTATGGCCATACTCTTATCAGAAAGAGTTTGCCAACTATCTGATGACATATTAGTAATTCTAACACCAGTAGTAGAACAGGTAATAGTTCCAGAGCTAGATGGTCTTACCGTTATACTATAATTTTTATTTTTAATAGAATTGCTAGAATCATCAAAAACCATATCTAGTCCTTCATTTACTCCTGAACCTTTACATGCAAATGTTCCTTCAATACTTACTAGAGGACTATCTGATGATACACTAGCAGTTATAGTAACACTATTTCCTTTAGTAATAGTACTAGTACCACTTATACTTACTCCTGAAGCAAATACATAAGTACTAAAACTAATAAACAATAATAAACTTAATAAAACATATTTTGTCTTCTTCATAATCTACTCCTTACTGACTTATCTTAGCATATCCATAATAATCTCTAAGAACTGCTAGATAGTCTAATTTATCTATTTTTCCATCCCTATTTGCATCAGCAGCTTCTTTATAGGCACCACTATATTTAGTATATCCATAGTATTCCCTTAAGATGGCTAAATAGTCTAGTTTATCGATAGTTCCATCACCATTGACATCTCCATATATAACAATAGTATATTTCTTTTCGTTACTTCCTATTTTTATAGTTAAAATGTCTCCTGTTACAAATGTACTATTTTTTATATTACCTTCTTTATCAGTAGTACTTACGGTTATTCCATTACTTATCTTCTTAATGTTCGATAACAAACTATCAATACTTGTATTAATATTTATGCCATATATATAATTATTATTATACTTAATGCCACTACTACTCAGTGCTTTATCTATTGTTATTTCTTCTCTTATAATATTTAATATATATGTTTTAGTACTAGAGTCTTCTCTTGTTATGGTAATACTAATAATATTTTTACCAACAATTAATTCTATTTCCTTAGATTCTTTCTTATTACTTTCTTCAATTTCATAAGTTATTACTATTTTATTAACATCAAAAGTAGTTGTTAAATTATATTCTAATGTTTCTTTATTAAATTCAAAATCTATTTTATCAATATTTAGACTCTTTAAATTATTATTGCTCGATAGTTCTATATCTTCTTCCTTACATTTCTTTATTATAGTTAATTTGTAGTAGCTGACAGTACCATCTTCAGCAGTTACAGTAAGTATTTTATTATTTTCTCCTGGCTCTAAATTCATAGTACCTGTTCCTTTTGCAGAAGCTTTACTATTAATAGTGGAAGCTTCAATATTAATACTGCTAGTACCTGCTTCTACTTCTACTCGATAATTTAAAGTGTTATAAACAAAGTTTTCAATATCATTACCATTTATCTTAATTGTTTTTAAATAACTATTTGGATTCTTATCTATGGGAGCACTAGCTTTAGTACTTGGCATATTATTATATATTGGTATAATGAATACCAGTGGCTCATCAAATATGCCAGTAATTTCACTATAACTATTGTATGTTTTTACCCCTTCAGTAAGAGGAGCCGTTATGTTTTGCATATACTGATGAGTATATCTACCATTATCTCTAGATACATCAAATTTTTGAAAATATAATGTATTTTGTCCAATACTAATATAATCCTCACTTAAAAATTTAGCTCCACCCATAATAGATTTATGTGGACTATCCCATGGCCTTAAATAAGATGTCAGAGTATGATCAACTCCACCCATAGCCCAGATTAAACCATTTATTGCTGGATTTTCTCCTGTTGCTTTAATATTATAAAAATTAAAATATCCACTGTAAGTATTACCATTATAGTTAAATTCTTCTCCAAGGGAAGCTATACTTCCATTAATACCTTGTTCCTGAAGTATTCTACTTGCCAAATGAACAGGGCTTACATCATACGTATCAGCAGCTTCCATAAATGAAGTTGTATAATTATCCTCACTAAATTTTGAATAAACTGTCGGCATAAAACTACTACCTAGTATCTTATCCACAACGTTGTCAGTTTGAAATGAAGATTCATAAGATAATGATTCAAACATAAATAAATTTTTAGCATTTAAATAATTCCTTGGATCCATAAAATATTTTACAGCCTCATCACTTGCATACCACCAATTTGTCTCGGTAGAATGTCTATAATATTCATCAGTGGCATAATTATAACTATAATCTTTTTTACTTCTGTATCCTTCTCCATATGTGTAATATACTAAGTTTCTTCCTTTTACCCCCTCATTTTCAATAACTGTATTCCAATCTAAATTAGTTTTGAAAGGGATAAATGTCCATTTAGGATATAAAGCATGTACTTTAGTTAAGTCTTCTATGTAACTTTCTGGAAAACCTGCTGTTTTTAAACTTTCTTTATATGCAATAATATTTTCATCATTAGAGTCCACTACTACATCAGTTATTACATAAGTACCACATACATAACCTTCAGTACCCTCTCCATATGATACTTTATACCAATTAGTGCAATAACCTGCTGAACCTAATTTATCATCTAAAATATTCATTTCATAATTGCAAGGAAGTCTATCTATTATATTTCCATTAATACTATCTCTCACTGTTAATGGGTCATCATTTTCTATGCAAGATACTCTTCCTATTAAATTAGTGGGTTCTGTATTAATACTAATATAATTACCACAAGAATAGCCTTCAAGTAATCCTTGCTTTACTTGAAACCATTTATTACAAGCGCTATTTGAACCAGCATTACTATTTAATATTTCAACTGAAGAATTACAAGCAAGTCCTCCTATTACCGAACCATCAATTGCATTTCTTACATTTAATGGCGTAGTATCTCCATCTGTGCATATTACCGTGCCTGATTCTGCTTTTACATTATATATAAAAGATATAAATATTATTAATATAAATACTATATATTTCTTATACATTCAATCTACCTCATATTAATTATACAATAAATTATCTTTTTTTTCTACCCCCCTACAACATATATTTACACTTTATAATAAAAAAAAGAACTAATCTTAGTTCTTTTATGATTCAGTTATTTTTCCAGTGCTCTGGTAATTAATTATATAATTATCTGTTACATTATTAGAACCAGAGTCATATATAATAGCATTTCCTGCCGCTATTACATCTCCTCCACTAGCGGATATAATACTTAATTGAATACTATTTATTGTATGACCTGATACTAAATTTGTTACATTAACTTTAGTTGGGCTACTGACAAATGAGCCTTGCACTTGACTTTGAGTGCTTATTGTTATACTTCTCTTTCCTACTACACAAGTAAATACATAATCTTCAGTACTATCATCATCAGACCATTTATATCCACTAGATAATGTAGCTGTTATATTATATTCTCCAGCATTTGTGGCAGCACTTTGGTTTACTGATACACCTGTTGGAACAGCAGCATTAAGTAAAGATTGTGATGAACCATTATATATTAAATTATTTGCACAGATAGGTTTAGTAACATTTGTATTGTTTTCTGTACACACTACCGCTTCTCCAGTAGTTCTAGTATTAGTTTTCTTCGTTTTAGTGGCGGTGTCTATTCCTATATTAGCACTAAAACTCTTTCCTAGCAAGCTTGATTGATCCGGTGCACTTGTACAATTACTTAGATTATTACTTGAACAAGAATCTTCAATGTATAAAGCAAGTAGATAAGCATCTTCGGCAGTTGTTAAATCCTCTTGAGTAGTAGTTAATACCATTCTATTATTAGGAATTGTATCAAATGTAGGAGAAAAATTACCGCTAGAAAGAAGTGTATTTTTTTTATACAATACCCATTTTACATAAGTATTTTTTAATTCACAATCCATTATTATATTGTTAAGAGCTATATCATATATACTATTATTAGGATTGGATGAATCACCTGATACCCAAAATTTAAATTTTACGACATTAGTAGAGTTTACTACATTAGTAATATTACTAGTATCTAATGTTATTGGTATCATATTGCCATTGCTCGTAATTGATGTTATATCATTATTTTGTCCATCTTTTTCATATCTTACATTTACTACAACATTAGCGGTTCCTATATTTATATTGGTAGGGCCAAATCTTAATGTTAAGGCAAGTGTAGCTCCTACTACAGATATTAATATTACCATTGTCAATAATATAAGTAGTTTTATATTATTCTTTATAAACCTTTTCATATAGTACTCTCCTATTCCCATAATAATTATATAATAAAAGGACTTATATTTCAAGTCCTTTTATAATTATAATTTTTTAATTTTTTGATATATTTTTACCATAGCATAAGTATCTAGTTCACAATATTTTAATAAACATTTTCTTATTTCTTCTTGTTCTTCTTTTGAATAATTAGATAAATTAGCAAACATACTCATTGCTTCACTACCATTATGAATTAAATTTAAATTATGGTAATCTAACTCTGGATCATTAGGAAATAATGCTGGCAAAACATACTTTATAGAGTATGAACCATACATTTCCTTAGTATAATAATATCTATTCTTAAATGGTACCATTAAGTCATGCATATTATTAAAAATATCCATTAAATGATTAGATAAATCTGGATATATTGATGCCAAATATTTTATAACCATCTTTTCAAACATCATATTATATGCCAAGGTGCATACACCTTTCGGTATATCTTTTACTAAAGATTCTGCTAGTAATCTTCTTGGATCAGTAGAGGCTTCTCCTAGAAATTCTTTATGTTGTAACATACTATTTTCTTTTTCATAATAATGAAGTGAGTATTGAAATGGTATCTGCATATATGGTCTTATATTATCATACGAAGGTATAGCCTCCTGATATGTTTCAAAATCTAAAAAATATAATGGATATGATAAAGTACTTACAAACTCTCTTACTTTTTCTTTATTTATATAATCCTCTTTATCATATAGTTCATACTCTATTTGCTCTTTATATTTATCACTTATTTCACTATTTAATAAATCTTTATAAGTATATATACCCTTCTTATATAATTTAAATTTAGTATTATTGTTTATACCTCTTAATTTAAAGATATTATTTTCTTCAATATTTTTAGTGCAATATTTAAAATATGGGCAATCATAAGGCTTAGTACAATATAAATCGATATCGATATTAGGTTCTTTGTAACTGTCTACTACACTACTTATATAATTAATTATTTTATTTACTTTATCCTGTCTACTAAAAGCATCATCAGTCACATCATCTATTATAAATAATTTGTCTAGTTTTAAATCTCCATGTCTTGTATAATTAGAATTTAAATGTACTATTGAAGCTTTAGTAATATTAAGTCCTAATTTTTTTAAAACATATACTTGATATGATACATCATCTATATAGATATCACTTATTTCCGTAGAACTTTTTACTTCATATATTTCAAAAGTCTTACCATTCTTTTTTAAAATATCAATACTACAAAAGTTATTATTATAATTAAAGGATGCTTCTGTTATTATTATATTTTCTTCTTTTAATGCTTTTTTAGTATCATTAATCATTCTATTTAGATCATCATTATATTCAATATTAATATGTTCTCCAAATAAATTTCTTGCTAGTATTCCTACTTTAGTACCAGTATCTAATGATGAATTAGTTACTTCTTCTTTTTCTTCAGGCTTATATTTATCGAGCCATAGTATTTTTGGACATTGTACTCCTTTTATATATTTACTTTTGGATAAATTCATAATATTACCTCTTATCATATTCTTCTAAAAAAGAATGTCTTTCTTTATCTTTTTTATAACTTAGTACACAATTTAAATTAACATTATCTAATGCTTTAAAGATATTAAAATCAGCATCTTTATTTACTTTTCTAAGTTCTTTTATTAGGCTTTTTATTTCTTTTCTCTTACTTATATCTTCGCTTTCGGTTCTTTCAGTAAAAGAACATGCACAATTTATAAATTTTAAATTATGTTTATCTCTCCATGAAGTAATTGCACTTTCTTTTACTAAGTATAATGGTCTAATTAACTCTAATCCTTCAAAATTATCACTATGTAATTTAGGCATCATAGTTTTAATTTCCGCTCCATAAAGCATTGATAAAAGTGTTGTCTCAATGACATCATCAAAGTGATGACCCAGTGCTATTTTATTACATCCAAGTTCTTTGGCTTTATTATACAGGAATCCCCTTCGCATCTTAGCACACATATAGCAAGGACTGGCAGGCGATAACTTATTTGCCACTTCAAAAATATCTGAATTAAATATTTCTATTGGTATATTTAATTCATTTGCGGTTTCTTCAATCATTTTTCTATTAAATTTACTGTATCCTGGATCCATAACAACATATTTAGCTGTAAAAGAGTATTTACCATGTCTTTCAAGTTCTTGGATGCATTTGGCTAATAAAAATGAATCTTTTCCACCGCTTATACATACCATTATTTTGTCATTTTCTTTTATTAATTCATAATCTATGACTGCTTTAACAAATTTACTCCATATTTCTTTTCTATATGTTTTTATAATGCTTCTTTCTATTTCTTTATATTTTTCCATTATTTCACTTCTTCTCATAAAAAATTATAACATAAACTTCTAAATATATAAAGAAAAAGATAGATTTCTCTATCTTATTCCCATATTGCTTCAAAATACATACCATAATCGATTACTATTTGATCTCCTGGCATATAGTATTTATTATCTGCTGTATTATACCAACCAATAAATTCTTTACCCTCTTTTTCTATAGGTTCTGGAAGTATATAATATGTTCTTTCTTCATACCAATTACTTGGTAGATTATTTTCAAATTCATCACTAGTAGTAATCTTCCAAATATTTTTTCCATTCTCGCTAGTAGGGACAGGATGAATATTTCCTCCTAGTATTCTTGAAAACTGACTTATGTCTAGTATTCCTTGATAATATAATATTTTTCCCTCAGCCATTCTAAATCCTTTAAAGATATGATTAGGGAATAACCAATCCCAATCTTCATAAACAAATAAATCATTTTTAGCTAAGAATTCATCTCTTTCCTTAGTCCACATAATATTTTCATCAAAAGGGAACATATTTGATACTATTAATATAGCATCTGTTGTAAGTAGATCATTTGCTATTACATTATGATATCTAGTCGAAGATACATGGTAATATTTTACTTCTTCATGTCTTGTTTCTATACTAGTAACTTGTACTATTTCTCTTTCATTATTCTTATTAATGCTTACCACATTTGTTCCAATATGAAAGTTTTCTCTGTCTAATACAGATACATATTTGTTTGCATCAACACTATATATACCATGACTTCCAACGGTATCAATATATTCTCCATTAGAGAAATAAGTTCTTTGATATCCTGGGGCATATCCTTCTCTTTCAATCCATATTGGATATTCATAAACAATTCTTCCTAAGTCATAACTATATGCTAATATTAAATCATCATATTGTACGTCTTCTATATTTTTAGTAGAACCGTTTGCTAATCTTATTTTAGTTCCTTCCACTAAGCACCAGTCACTATTTGCTTGAGCTGAACCTGATACTGTTATGTCTCCTACTACTGGTGTATTAACAACTAAATGATCTGTTTGATTCGCAGAACTATATGTATAATCAACATTATCCACACCAGTCATTGTAACATTTATTGAACTCGGTAGTGTATAACCACTACTAGGTGAAATAGTAGCTGTATACGTATTATTTAGATATGCTGTAGTACCAGAAGTAATTCTCATATTATTCATTCCAGAAGTATTTACATTAAATCGCCATTTTAAACTTGTACTGTTAGATGATACGCAATATTCATTATTATCATTTAATGAACAATATGAACTACCAATATTACCAGCTTCATCTTCGCCATATACTTTTACATAATAGCTATGGTTATTTGTTACCATATTTTCTAAATTATTATTTAAAAATGTCGAATCCATTTCAATAGTAAAATTTGTAATACTTGATCCTGTTTCATATGAAGCAACTAAACCAGATGTATCCGCATCATATAATTTTATATAGTAATTTAATATATTACTACCACCAGTATCTAATCTATCAAAACTTACTTGAACAGGAAGTTTACTATTTGCAGTGTCATAAATACCAGGTGTGAACGTAACATTACCAATGTGCGGAATCTCATCGTCTCTTTCTTCCGTCATATCTACTGTTACATTTAAATCACCCGCACTAGATGGTGCCAGTCCTGCAGAAGATAAAACTATTGAAGTAGTGGCACTATTAGTTAAAAATACTGCTCCTGCATTTTCTTTAATGCACACATTATATGTTTGATCATTAGAAGTAGGATCAGTATCGCTTGGAGCACCAATATTAAATGATGTTAAACTATTACCTGAAGAATCCACTAATGAGAAATTAGTATTACTAGAAGATA
Organism: uncultured Caryophanales bacterium; assembly: GCA_947164795.1. Taxonomy (GTDB): domain Bacteria; phylum Bacillota_I; class Bacilli_A; order RF39; family UBA660; genus CAG-302. The sequence continues at coordinate 8,813 of CAMUXV010000025.1, forward strand.
ATTCAAAATTTCTCGCATATTTATAAGTATTAATAACTTCAACATCAAAACAATCAATAGTATTATTTCCTCTTAAATCAACTGAGTTAGTAACAAGTGCACCTGTTAAATCACCTGTATTATCAACTGTACCGGTAGCTTCTCCACCTCCACCAACATTGATATTAGCACTTCCTCTTGAACCAACATTTATGGTAAGTACTATAGCCATACATCTTGTTTCATAGGCATAAATTGTCTCTCCAACATTTATATTGTGATTCCTATTAGAGGTAGCCACTGTAAATGAAACATTGGCACCACTGTTACTTTCATTACCACTTGTTACATGAACCTCAGGATTCATGGTAATTCCCGTAAAAGTAAAATCAAGTGGACTAGAGTTTTCAACATATATTAAATAAGTTGCTTTATATGTTTGTTCTTCCTTATTCACCCTAAAATTATAATCAAGATCGACATTACCATCTTCATCTACAGTCATAGTACCATAATTTTGAAGAGTATTACCACTAGCAGAGCTATCCAATTGAACTCCTGTTATCTTAACTCTGCCTGCTTTATTAACATTAACAATACCTTGAATACCTAAATCCTTAAAAAAAATAGCATAGCCTATCGTAAGTGTTGTAACAAACATAGTAATTGCTATGCTAAGTAATAAATCTTTATGCTCAAATATCTTCTTCATATTCATTACTCCTTTACAACACGATAGCGCCATGCCATTTTATCATTTATTAGAATAAAATCTGAATAATCATTTCCTTTAACAAAGTTAATTGGTTGTCTTACTTCCGAATGAGCATCGATTAACTCACTAAATTTGCTAACATCGACAACATTAAATTTTTCTAAATTTGGCGTATTATTTAAATTAACAATAATGCCATCATATTCTTTTAAGATTTTCTTAATTGTCTTTAAATAAATACTTTGTCTTTCTCCTAGTCTTACAAATATTAATGATAGCCAGATAAATAATCCAATACCTAATGCAAAACTAGAACCTCCACCTATTCTAAGAGCAAGTACTGTACTATCTTTTAGAATAGTTTTTTTAGAAGTAATTGCTCCAATATTATTAGAATCTGCTGTTATACTAATTGGTACTTCAATTGTAGCTTTAGTAAGTGGAATTGATAAGATTGAATAAGACTCTTTCTTTTTATCATCTTTACCATCTACTTTATTTTCTACATATAAAACAACCTTTAATGTACCATCTAATGATAAATTATATTCTTTCTTAAATTCTAGTAGGATATCATTATATTTTTGATAATCTACTTTGATATTTTCGCTAAAATTAATTACTCTAGTATTTTCATAATCTACTGTTTTAACTTCTGTTAAATTATATTCTTTTTCCCAGAAATTCTTAGTATTATCATCTACTTTAGTAGCACTAGTTACTGCTTTTATATAGTAACTATAACTACCTGTTGCAGGCTTATCTAATAATAAACTATTATTAAAATCTATATCTAAGTAATCAATTAAACTTGTAATATAAATATTATCTTTTCCCAAATAAGGTTCTTCAAAGAAATTATTTTCTTTTAAATATACTTTATAATCAATAGTATTATCTTCTTTATAGTATATACTAGTATCTTCGGTATTAAATAGGCTCTTTTTAAATAGACGAATGCCTATGACTACTGTTATAATGCTAAGTACAAATAATATTAAACATTTTAAAGGTAATTTAACCCTATTAGATTTATGTCCTTTAGGCATTCTAGCACCTCCTAGCTATTAAACCATACTGTTGGATAACCAATATATTTAACAATGTATTTAACTGTTCCTAATACATTATTTTCAGTTATCTTTATCTTATCTTCAGTATTGTTATTGTCCCCCTTAGTTCTAAATGTATAATGCCCATTATCGTTTACTTTACTTACCACTCTATGGGTTATTATAGAATTTCCACTTTTAAAAACCAATATATCCCCTTCATTAATCTTTTCTACTCTTTCTTTATAATAAATAATAGCATCTCCTCTATAATAGACAGGATTCATTGAATCAGACATTATCGCTATCATATGATATTTAAATATACCTGATACCAATGCTGTTATTATTAAAGTAAATATCAGTATAAAAGAAAATACAAAATTTCTAAGATATTTTTTTGCATACATATTATATTTTTCTTTATATGTAATATTCTTACTTACTTGTTTATAAACAAGATAAGGAAATACTACTCCAGTTACCGCTGTTATATAATTTCCTAAATTGGGAAGTATTGGTATAACATAACCCCACAAATTTAATGCAAGACTAATTAGTATTGTGGGAAGAGGACTAACATTATAAGTAATATAACTATATAATGCCTCTCTAGCAATAATTGGAAGGATAATGACACTTGTAACCAAAAATATCATTTCATGATTATTTAAAGTCATATTATTAATTGTCATTATCATATTTAAACTTATAATTAATACAGTAAATATTACAACTTGTAATTTATTAGGATTTTTTCTAAATATTAAGTACCTGCATAATTCTACTAAATCTACATATAAAATTATTGGAACAATATTTTTAAGCATTCCAAATAGTGTATGTGAGTATATCGATCTAGCAAACCCAGTAAATAATCCTAGTATATATAATACCAAAACATATAATAATAGCATTATAACTACTGTTTTAGTGGTACTCTTCTTCAGATAATTCTTATCTTTGGGAAATCCTCCCATTATTATTAAACTAATAAAGAGAATTAACCAAAAACTCAAATTAACATAATTGTAATACTGAATATACCTATCCATAATTACAAATTTAAATATAATAATAAAGATTAGTAATATTGCTTCAATTATATATATCCTTTTTATATTCTTCTTCATACTATCACCTTGTTAATGGGTGGGTGTTCTGTCATAATGACAGAACACTCCCATCAAATAAAATCAAGATTTTTTAATTAAAATCCAGCATCAACATAATTTAATGTAGCTGTTAATGAAATTCCAGTTAAACTATCTGCTAACAAAGTTGGATTTTCTTGAGTAGGTGTCTTATATTCTACTCTTACTTTAACTGTATCAGTAGCATTGCTTCCACTTGCTTTAGTTAAAATAATGTTACTACTAGATGTATCAGTTGTTACAGCATATGGAGTATCATTATAATAAACAGTATAAGCTACATATGGTGCAGCAGATGAATCTAAACTTGATAAAGTAATACCAGTTAATTTAGCATCAATAGTACCTTCGTTTACTACATCAATAGTAAATTCATAGAAATCACCAGGTTTAGCCAATGTAATGTTGTATGTACTTACTGAAGTACCTGTAACTGTTGGAGTAGTTGAAGGTGTAATACTTCCTGAACTTAATGCATAAGTTCCTTCTCCTGAAGTTACAAAATGTACATTCCAACTAGCTGCTGTTACATTTGCAGTACCTCCAATATTTAAATTTTGGTTGTATAGGGCGAAACCTACTGCCATAGCTAAGATAGCTACTGCTAACACTCCTATGATTGCTGTTTGAGCATGTTTTTGTTTTTCCATTTTTTTCTCCTCCTATCATATATAATGATATCACAAATAGATAAAAGATGTCAATTAGTATTAATCTTTTTTTTGTTGTGTTACAATTGATGTGAGACTATAAACCATTTAAAAAGTGATTAATC
>CAMUXV010000026.1 GCA_947164795.1 uncultured Caryophanales bacterium
GGGGAGATGGAGTTAAGAAAATAGAAATGCATTTCTTACCAGATGTATATGTACCTTGTGAAGTGTGTCATGGAACAAAATATAATAGTGAAACTCTTGAAGTAAAATATAAAGGTAAAAGTATATATGATGTTTTAAATCTAAGAGTAGATGAAGCCATAGAATTCTTTGCTAATCATCCTAAAGTACTAAATAAATTGCAAGTACTTCATGATGTAGGATTAGGTTATATAAAATTAGGACAAAGCGCTCCTACTTTATCAGGAGGAGAAGCAGCTCGTGTAAAACTATCGAAAGAATTACAAAAGAAGCCTACTGGTAAGACAGTATTTATCCTAGATGAACCAACTACTGGACTACATCAAGATGATATTAAGAAATTATTAGTAATACTACAAAGGATAGTAGATAATGGAGATACTGTTATCATAATTGAACACAATCTTGATGTTATCAAAGTAGCGGATTATATAATTGATTTAGGACCAGAAGGTGGAAATAATGGAGGCACAGTAGTGGCTACTGGTACACCAGAAGAAGTATCAAAAGTAAAAGAATCTTATACAGGTCAGTATTTAAAAGAAATATTAAAGAAATAGAAAAAAACTATTTCTTTTTTACATTTTAAATACATTTAAAATAAAATATGATATAATATCTAACGATTTTGGAGGAGACTATGGATAATGATTTTAATATTAATACTTTTATAGATTCTTTTTTAAGCTTTCATCATGAAAGAAATAATTTATTATGTGAAAACATTAATGTACTTTATGATTTATCAATATTTGTTAATAGACTGGCATATTTTAAAGAACAAGTAGAACAAATAGATTGGCATAAAGTGAAAAAATCTTTCTTTCTACAAAATCTTGAATTAATAGATAATTTTTATCAAAGTATAGGTATTTCATTTAAAACAAATGATATAATAAAAGATGGAACAATTAATATAATAACAAATGATTTTGAAGAAACATTAAAAAATGAAAGTTCTAAATTACTTGAGGGTCATAATAATTATAGAGGTAAACATAAATCAATAGATATATATAATAATGGATTAATAACGGATTCCATAGTATGGATTCATGAAATATCCCACTATCGAAATCAGACCGAAAATGAAAGATCTCAAGTTAATCATTTACTTACCGAATCATTAGCACATACAACAGAATTAATATATTTAGACTATTTGGAAAAATTAGGCTATACTTATGAATCATATCATATAAGAAATATATTATTGAATACATTTAATTTTATCTCATACAGAACATATACACTAACTAAAATGTATTTACTATATCAAGAACTTGGAGATACTTCAAAAGAGTCATATAAATATTATTATAAAGATGATAAAGATTATGAAAAAATAAGAAATAGATTTATTAATACTATCGAAGAAGATCAAGATGCAATATTTAAGTCTTCATGGTATACTTTATCAGGAACTCTTTCCATATATATGTATGAAAGATATAAGATAGATAATAACTTCTTAATGTCAATAGAGAAATTGAATAATGCTTTACTAACTGATAGAAGCATGCATGAATGCTTAAATATTATTGGTATTACAGGATATAATGAAGAAAGTTTAAATAAAATAGAAGAAACATATAATACATTTAAAAAATCACTACAGGATTCACCACATAGAGTATTAAAAAAATAGTTCAATTTGAGCTATTTTTTATTTTAAATACCAAGTATTATTTATATCACAGCTTTGACTTAGAGGTTCAGGATTAGGTTTATCAAGAATAGCTATCGTAGGCATCCTAAAGGCTGTACCAAACATAATACAAGTACCAGGATGTAATGTTTTAATTTTATTAGTTACAGTGATGTCTGCACTAGATATAATGTCTTTAATAAATTGTAGATCTTTAGGATGGAACATTTTAAATACTAAGAAATTACTACATTGGGATATGGTGGTTTCTGATAACTCTGATGGTCTTTGTGATACAATACCAAGAAGTAATCCATACTTTCTACCTTCTTTAGCAATTCTTTCAAAGATATTATAACCAAGAATATCAACATCTGTATCATTTTGTACATATCTATGTGCTTCTTCCAGTACAATATGGAAAGGCATTGATGCTCTCTGATTAAGAGAGGTAATATAATCGAATAATAGTTTAGAATATACTTTAACTAAATTTTTAGCAAATCTATCATCAACATAATTTATATTGAAGTTAACTATCTGAGCTTTTCTACCATTATTGCAAGTTAGAAGCATACTTATAAAACCTTCTCTATTTATATAATTATCATAATTAAAATATCTTGAGTATTCACTATTCATTAAATTATTAAATCTAACCTTAAGAACATTGCCAAGTTCAAAAGCTGCATCACTATTCATTATACCTTCACTAATTAAAGCAAATTCTAATGCCGTAGCAAAGTCTTTCATTGTATACATAAATTCGCCATTAGGTAAAGATAGTTCAAAATTACTAAGACATAAACTCTCCAAATATTCAATAACGAGTTCTACGTCTGCAAATTCTCCACCTTGCTCAACGAATAAACATTGTCTTATCGTTCTAGTCCATCCACCTTTTTCAAGCTTAATTTCAAGATTAAGATTACTAGTACTAAATTTAGCAAGTATAGATACAACCTTATTCCTGATAAGACTAGGAGCTTTACCTGAGAATAGAACATCAAGTAGACATCTAGCAATAATATCATTCTTTTGACTAATAACTTCGGCTTCTTCTCTTGAAAAGTATGATACTAATTTTAATGCTTTCTCAACAATAGGAATTTGTTCTTTAGAAGTAACATTTAAAAGTAAACATAAATCATCTACTCCTAAAAGCCAAAATGGATATTTAAGTAATTCAAATTCTGTACTATTTAAATCGGTAGTATATACTTTATAATTAATATTTTCGTTTACTTCATGTATTCTAGAGAATGCTCTCTGATACTCACCATATGCATCAAATAAGAAGATATTTGAATAAAATGGCAACTTCCTACATTGATAGAAGACACTTTGTAATATTTTAGCAACGCTATAACTTTTTCCAGAACCAGAGTTACCTAGAATAGCAAAGTGATTAGAAAAGAAATTTCCAATATCTAATTTTAAATTATAGTCAGGGTATACATAACTTTTGCCAAGAACAATACTATTTTGTGAACCACTACTAAGAATTATATCCAAAGAAGTATTATCTATTAACTCGCAAACAGCATTAAAAGAAGGCTTAGAAATGTCTCCAAATAAGAATCTACCATCTCTTATTTCACCAGTAAGAATAGTTTTCATAATACCATCTTCGATAGTAATAACTTCACCTATACTAGTATAATTTTTATCTCTAAAGACTACATGCTTACCAATTAAACCATCTATAGAATAAATATCTATAGCAAGTTTTACTGATACCATGCTCTCATTAATAGCAATTATCTTTCCTAGCATAATATGCCCCTTTCCATTCTATATCAATTATACCTCATAAAATGAAATTTGTATATAACTAATTGCAAAAAAAGAGTAGTTATGATAAGATAAAATAAAGATAAACATATAATTAAGGAGGTAAAAATGAAAGAATATGTTGTTAAAAAATGCATGAAATGTGGAGCATTAGTGAGGGTGATAGAAGATTGCTCATGTAATGATTGTGGTATTACTTGCTGTGGAGAACAAATGATTAAACTAAAGCCAAATTCTACTGATGGAGCAGTAGAAAAACATGTACCATCATATGAGGAAAAAGATGGGAAAGTATTTGTAAGAGTAAATCATGTTATGGATGAAGATCATTATATAGAATGGATTAGTTTTGTCTATGATGATATTGAAATAACTACATATTTAATGCCCGGCAAGGCTGCTACTGCCCATGGTAAATATGTTAAAGGTATGAAAGTATATGCATATTGTAATAAGCATGGATTATGGGTTAAGGAAGTAGAGTAGAATTACTATGGAAGTACAAGAATTACAAAATAAAATTAAAGAATTAGAAGGTCGCTTATCTAGATTAGAAAAGATAGAAAATAAAAGACAAACATTTAAGATAATCAAAATAGTTATAAAAATAATAATTGCATTAGCCATATTGTTTGGAATATGGATGGGTTATAACTATGTAAATGAAACAATTATTAAACCGTATAAAGAAACTGTTGATGAAATAAAAGGTACATATGATAATGTAAAAAGTTATGACTTTTCATTAGACAGTATTCTAGGTAAAAATAAGGATAAAAATAAAGAATAATGCTTAAATTAAGAGTATTATTCTTTTTGTCTTTTGAAGCCTAAAGTCTTCAAAAGTAATTTAGAGCCTTTAGTCTCTAAATTAAAAATTTTAGGGCCTTTTTTATACATACTTTTATTGTAAAAAAATAGTATTTGTGATATATTTATTATGGATAGAGGAGAACTAGTGATAATATGAAAAATAATAAGGGAAATAATAAATTTATACCAGTATTAATATTTATAATTATTGCTTATTTTATTATCAAACCATTATTAAGTTCTGATAGTGGAATAAGTTTTGGAGGAAATGATAGTACTTTTAGAATACTTGCTTCTACTTCAACTGAGAAGATGGATGATAAATTAATTAAATATGGCAAGAAGAAAGGTATAAAGGTAGAAATAGAACATTATGGAGATTTAGAGATAGTAGATATCTTAAACTCTGATAGTAGTCCTTATGATGCTGTATGGATATCTAATTCAATATGGTTATATATGCTAGATAATAGTTATTTAACTACTGATAGTAAATCAATTGTCATAGATCCTGTTGTAATGGCAATTGAAAAGAGCAAAGCTGAAGAATTAGGCTTTGTTGGTACTGATGTATATAATAAAGATATATTGACTGCTATTAAAGATGGAAAATTAAAATATGTAATGGCATCAGTTACTAAAACAAATACAGGAGCCACTAGTTATTTAAGTTTCTTAAATAGTATGGCAGGTAGTCCTGAAATATTGACTGAAGAAATGCTAGATAGTAATAGTTTAAAAGAAAATTTAAAATCTTTCTTCAAAGGAGTAGAAAGAGTAAGTGGTAATGAAGAATATCTAATAGATATGTTTAAAAATGGTGATTATGATGCCATGATTAATTATGAAAGTTCTCTTATTGAATTAAATAAAGAATTAGTTAAAAAGAAAAAGGAACCATTATATTTAGTATATCCAGTAGATGGAGTAGCTATTAATGATATGCCATTTGCTTATATTAATAATGATTCTAATGATACTAAAAATAAAGAAAGATTTAATATATTACAATCATACTTAAGAAGTGATGAAATGATCAAAGAAATGGAAGACTATGGATATCGTTCTTGGTATGGTGGCATAAATAAAGATGTAGATAAAAAAGTATTCAATCCAGATTGGGGAATAGATACAACTAAGTATCTAAAAGACATGAAGTATCCTAGTAAGAAAGTTATTACTAAAGCTCTTAACTTATATATCGAAGCCCTTAGAAAACCAACACATGTCGTCTTCTGTTTAGATGTATCAGGAAGTATGTATGGTGATGGTTTAGATGAATTAAAAGAAGCTATGAATTATATTCTAGATTATGAAACCGCTAGTAGGGATATGTTACAGTTCTCTGATAAAGATAAAATAACTATAATAAGCTTTAATCATGATGTTGAAAAAGTATATGAAACTAAATATGGTAGTGATACTAGTGAAATAATAGATATTATTAATTCTCTTGAAGCAGAAGGCGGAACTAATATCTATAGTCCTAGTATTGAAGGATTAAAGATACTTAAAAAAGATAATAGTGATGAATATACTAAGACCGTAATATTAATGACTGATGGGCAATCTAATGTTGGTTCATTTAATGATTTGAAAAAATATTATATAAGAAATAAGGAAAAAGTACCAATATACAGTATTACTTTTGGTAGTTCTAGTGAATATGAATTAAATAAGTTAGCAGATTTATCTAATGGAAAAGTATTTGATGGTAAAAAAGGATTATTAAAAGCCTTTACTGAAGTAAGGAGTTATAACTAATATGAAGAATAAAGAAGTAGTATCCGCTGTTGTAGGAGCATCATTCTTTGCTCTTCCATATTTAGGTTTATCAATAGCTTTAGCCCCAGCCTTGGTAATAGGTTGTGCGGCCTTTGGAGCTAGTGAATTAGTATTATCCAGTTTCAAAGGAAAAGAAACATTAAAAGATACTAATAGAACCTTATATCAAAAAATACAAACAGCTCGAAGGCAAAATAAAGAAATATTAAGTTTAATACCAAAAGTAGAATCAGGAGATACAAGAAAAAATTTAAATGAAATCCACACAACTGTTGATAAGATAATAACTACTATTGAAAATAATCCTAATAAAGCTGATAGACTAAATAATTTCTTTAATTATTATTTACCAGTACTCATAAAAATAGTAAATCGTTACGATGAAGTAGAAAATCAAAAACTATTATCAAAAGAAGGAAAAGATTTTATGAAAAAAGCTGATAAAATGATTGAAGGAACAAATAATGCTTTTGAAAGTATATTATCATCCTTATATCAAAAAGATATCATGGATGCTGATGCTGATATGAAAGTCTATAATATGATGTTAAAAGCCGATGGGATTGTAGAAGATAATTTAATAATGAAAGGAAGTGATAATAATGAAGAGTAAAAAAGCCATAATAGGAATTGTCATTTTTATCATCTTAATATTAGGAATTATTGTTATAAAGTATTTAACTGATAATGAAAAAGGCGATATTTTAACTGGTAAATTAACCACCGTATATGTAGCTACCGGTGGTGGAAAAGAAGACTTTCTAAATGATGAAGATGTAAAAAAAATCCTAAGAAAGAAATATAAATTGAATGTCATATTTGACACTTGGAGTAATGGTAAAACAATTACTAAGCCTTTAATAAGAGAAAGCGTTGGCCTTGGAAATCAAAGCATTATCAATAAAATGTCAAACGGGGAAGAGTTTACAATATTGTCAGAAGGAGTATCTAAGTATGATGCATTATTTACATCTGATCAAAGATTCTATGACTACTATAAACTAAGTCCAAATAAAGAAGCAGGAGAATCAGATAGATATACTGTTTTAGATGGAGGATTAACATTAAATACCCCAATAGTAATATATAGTTGGAAAGAAGTCGTAGATGCCCTAATAAATGAAAGCATTGTAACTGAAACAGATGGAGTATACTACATAACTGATATGAATAAATTAATAGATTATATTCTAAGTAGTAAAAAATGGGCAGATATAGGTCTTGGTAGTCTATATGGAAATATCAATATAGCTTCTACTGATCCAGTATCATCTAGTCCTGGTGCTACATATTATGGATTATTACTTTCTATCTTAAGTGGAGGACAAGTAACTGCGGATAATATAGAAAATAATTTGCCAAAATTAAAAGATTTCTATATTAAATCAGGATATATGAATAATACACCAGCAGATTTATTTGAAAGATATTTAAAAACAGGTATGGGTGGAGAACCAATGATTGTTGATTATGAAAAAAGTATGATTGACTTTGCAAACTCTAGTCAAGATGCATTCAATCAGGTAAAAGAAGATATAAGAATATTATATCCAACACCAACAATTTGGAACTCACACTGCTTTGCAGTATTTAATGATAAAGGTGCTAAATTATATGAAGCATTGAACGATAAAGAAATAGGACAAATTGCTTGGGAAAGATATGGATTTAGAACTGGAGTAACAGGTGGTACATATGATGTGTCAAGTATTGGACTTGGGGTACCCCAGACTATAACAAGTACTGTTACAAGTTTAAAAATGGATACGTATAATAGATTAATAGAATATTTAAAGTAAAGGAGAAGAAAATGAGTAATTTAGAATTAAAAGTAAAAGAAAAAGTTGATGAAAAGAGTATTGAAGGGTTAGTTAATGAAAAAGAAATTACAGAAAAGAAAATCGAAAAATCATTAAACTATGATGAACTATCTAAAGAAGAAAAAGAGGCTATTGAAGAATTTAATAGTAAATTAGATATTAATGATGCTGCTCAAATACTTCAATATGGAGTAGCTGCTCAAGAAAAAATATCTAAGTTTTCTGATAGCATATTAGAAGATGTAAAAACAAAGAATACTGGTGAAGTAGGAGACCTACTAGCGGACTTAGTAAGTCAAATTAAATCATTTGATAAAGATATCAGTGGTACTTCTAAAAAGAATTTTATTAGTAAATTATTTAGTAGCGCTAAGAAAGAATTTGACTTTATCGTAGCTAAATATAGTAAGATAGAGAAAAATATTGATACTATTGAAGGTGGATTAGAAAAAGATAAAGTACAAATGTTAAAAGATATTACTATCTTTGATACTATGTATGAAAAGAACCTAGAATATTTTAAAGAAATATCTCTATATATTATTGCTGGAGATCGTAAATTAGAAGAACTACGCAATGTAGAACTTCCTAAATTAAAAGAAGCTGCTGAAAAGAGTGGAGATCAAATAGATGTACAAAAAGTTAACGATATGGAAGCATTAATTAATAGATTTGAAAAGAAAATCTATGACTTAAAGACAACTAGAATTATATCTATTCAAATGGCTCCTCAAATTAGATTATTACAAAATAATGAAGCAGAATTAGTAGAAAAGATTCAAAGTTCTATTACTAATACTATTCCTCTATGGAAGAATCAAATGGTATTAGCATTAGGTATTAATAATGCTAAACAAGCACTTAAGTCACAGCAAGCTGTATCTAAATTAACTAATGAAATGTTAGTTAAGAATAGTGAAACTTTAAAACAAGGTTCTATCGATATAGCTAGAGAAAGTGAAAGAGCTATCGTAGATGTTGAGACGCTACAAAAGACAAACCAAGATTTAATCGAAACATTAGATGCAGTTATAGCTATCCATGAAGAAGGAAGAGCTAAGAGAGCAGAAGCTGAAAAGACTCTTGAAGATATTGAAAAAGAATTAAAAGCTAAAATGTTAGAAATTCATGTTAAAGAAAAATAGGTGAATCATGAGGGAAGATTATTTTAAAGATATATATAAAGATTTCTTTGGAATAGAATCAGTACCTAAAATTGAAGTAAAAAAGGATGAAAAAAAAGAATTAGTGGGGCCACAAGAAGAGATGGCCTCACTCTTCCTTAAAATAAACAATTTAAATATTGATAATGAGGCCAAAGATTTACTTAAAAAAATAATTGAATATATGCGTAAATATAATGAAGGTATTGAAACTAATTATGTTCCATTTAGATTAATCATTAAAACTAATACTAGTGCTTTAGTACATAATATTAATGATATCTTATATACCGCTGGTGAATATTTTAAATATATTGATGCTAAGCAAAAAGTATTATCATTATATAAAATAAATAAAGAAGAAAATTATCATGATTACGGCTTTTTACTTATTCATGACTTAAATGGTTTAAATGTCCTAGAAAATCGTGAAATTAAGACATTTATCTATGATCTTGATACTTACTTAAAAGAGGATAATAAGAGTATTACTTTAATTACTGGTACAAGTGAAGAAGTAGATACCTTCTTTCTTGGAAGAGAAAGTATTAAAAATAAATACTTTAATTTTGAAATTGAAGGAATAAACCCAGATGTCCAAGATGTATATAATGATATTCTTGATAAAGTAACAATAGATGATGACATGAAGATAAAACTACTAGATTATATAACTGCTACATATAATAATGATTTAGATTATGTAACATATGAAAATGATCTAATTAAACATATTTCTTTTAATAAAGAATTACCTAAATTAAAAGAAGAAAAAACTATTGATGAGGTATTTGCTAGTCTAAATGAATTAGTAGGCTTAGATAAAGTTAAGAAAGTACTATATGAATTAGTAGATGTTATTACTTTAAAAGAAAAAGCCGGAGACTCTTTAAAGATAAAAGATATGAATTTACATATGGTCTTTTTAGGTAACCCTGGTACTGGTAAAACCACTATTGCTAGATTAATATCAGATATTTTATATAATTTAAAATATATAAAAGAAAATAAATTAGTCGAAGTATCGGTAAAAGATTTAGTCGCAGAATATGTAGGACAAACTGCTCCTAAAACAATGAGTGTCATTGAAAAAGCTATGAATGGAGTACTATTTATCGATGAAGCATATGCCCTAGCAGTTAAGAATGATAATTCATATAATGCTGAAGCAATAGCAACATTAATTCAAGCTATGGAAAATTATCGAGATAAATTAGTAGTAATCTTCGCCGGTTATACTAAAGAAATGCAAGACTTCTTAAATTCTAATTCTGGTATTACATCTAGAATAGGATATACCTTAGAATTTGATGATTATACAACTAAAGAATTAATAGAGATATTTAAAACATTTACTAATAAAGCAGGATTTATCGTAAAAGAAGATGCTTTAGAATATTTAAAGGAAATAATAAATAAATATCGTAATATGAAGAACTTTGGTAACGCAAGATTTATTAGAAATATCTATGAAAAAACGGTAATTAGACATGCATCCAATGTTAAGAATAAAAAACAGAAAAATATTCTCAAAACTATTACTAAAGAAGATATCAATATAGAGAATTTAATATTAGAATAATACTTAAATAGTATTGTTCTTTTTTTCTTCTAAATATATAAATAATCTTTATTTTTTAGTATTAATGTTATATAATTAATTTAGAAAGGAGTATGTAATTATGGAAGAATTCATGCCGTTTGTACCATTATTAGTAATATTTTTAATTATTGTTATTAAATCTATTAGACAGATTAATCAGTATGAAAGAGGTATTCTTTTTAAACGTGGAAAATATTCTAAAGTATTAGAACCAGGATGGCATATTATTTGGCCAATATTTGAGTCATGTAAGAAAATTGATATTAGAACAAGAGCAGTAGATGTTCCTGAACAAGTAGCTATTACTAGTGATAATGTATCAATTAAAATAAATGCTGTTATTTATTATAAAGTATTTGATGCAGGTAAAGCCTTATGTGAAGTAGAAAACTTCCAATATGCAGTAGGACAACTTGCTCAAACTACTATGAGAAATGTAGTAGGTACAGTTACTCTAGATCAATTATTAACTGATAGAGAAAAAATATCTTCAAATATCTGTCAAATAATCGATAAAGCTACTGATCCATGGGGAGTAAAAGTAGAAAATGTGGAACTTAAAGATATTTCACTATCTCAAGAAATGCAAAGAGTTATGGCTAAAGTAGCAGAAGCAGAAAGAGAAAAGAATGCTGTTATTACTAAAGCAGAAGGTGAAGTAGAAGCTGCTAAAAACTTAGCTGAAGCTGCTAATATGATGGGAAATACACCAGGTGCATTACACTTAAGAACATTAGCAACAATAAATGATTTATCTTCAGATCAATCTAATACCGTAGTATTTGCATTACCAGTTGAAGTATTACGTGCATTAGAAGGTTTAGGAAATAAAAACAAAAAAGATAAATAATAATTAGACTATTGACTAAATCAATAGTCTATTCTTTTTTTATATGTTATAATTATTTAAAGGTGAATATTATGTTAAAATTATTATTTTTACCATTTATTATAGTATATAATCTTGTATTATTACCATTTAAAATAATATTTTATTTATTCTTTCCTAATAAAAGCAATAATTATACAAGAAATAATAATATATGGGGATTAAGTAAAGAAGATAAAAGAATAGCAAGACTAGAAAGAATGACAGAAGCAGATTATATAGAAGCAGAAGAACGAGATGATGATAATTTAGATTTCGATGATTAAAACACTTTCCTCCCCCTGAAGAGAGTGATGAAACAATATCACTCTCATTTTTTGTTGTAATTATAGGGGTTTTCGTGATGTTAATTGTTTTAAAAATGCTTTTACATTAACTTTTACATTAACTACTAAGTAATGTAGAAGTTTTTTTAACTTAAATTATCCATAGTTTTTACAATCTCATCCATCTTATTTTTAAATAGGTGAGAATAGGTATTTAATGTTTCATCAATCTTAGCATGACCTAGATATTTTGCAACAATCATTATACTTGCGCCGTTATTTATTAAAACTGAAGCACATGAGTGTCTAAAGTCATGGATTCTTATTTGTTTAACACCAGATTCTTGAGTATATTTATGTTAATGGTAAAATAAGAATGTAGGAAAAATGGAATATAAAGATGTCGGAAAA
>CAMUXV010000027.1 GCA_947164795.1 uncultured Caryophanales bacterium
CTAGTAATTATAATGATAAAATATTTGAATTAGAAAAAAAGAATAAGCAAATAAAAGCATATTATATCGCTGAAAAAAAATTAATTACACTAATGATGAAATTAGAAGCAGATATAGTTGTTATGACTATGCCAGATTTAGATAATTATCATATCAAGAGAAGTTATTTAAAGAAAGATATTGAATATATTTTTATTCCTCATAGTATGGATAGTTTAAATATGACTATGAGAGAAAAATCAATGAATAATTTTGATACTATTTATGTTACTGATAAATATCAGAGAGATGAAATGGAGAAAACAATCAAGTATTACAATTTAAAAAATAAAAAAATAATTGATTGGGGTTATTCTTTATTAGATGATATGGTAGAGGACTACAATAAAAATAAAAAAGAAAATAAAATTAAAACAGTCTTAATTGCACCATCTTGGCAAAAAGATAATATTGTAGATCTTTGCTTAGAAGAGTTACTAAATGAACTAAGAGGGCATGAATATAAAGTCATCGTAAGACCTCATCCCCAACATGTAAGACATTGTAGAGAAAAATTTGAGAATTTAAAAAGACAATATAGCAAAGATGATAGTGTAGAAATTCAAACTGATTTTAGTTCTAATGATACAGTATTTAATGCTGACTTATTAATTAGTGATTGGTCAGGTATTGTTTTTGAATATGCCTACACAACAAAAAAGCCAGTATTATTTATTGATACTCCTATGAAGATAATGAATCCAACATATGATAAAATAAATGATAATCCAATAAACATTTGGTCTAGAAATGTAATAGGAGAGGTTATCAAGTTAGATAATCTAAAAAATTGTAGTAAAGTAGTAGAAGAAATGCTAAATAATAAGAAAAAATATCATGATAAGATAGATAGTTTAATTAATGATTCAGTATATAATATTGGAACTAGTTCTGAAGTCGGTGCAAATTATATTATCGAGTCATTACAGAAAAAAATAAAAGGAAAGGAGAAAAAAATGAAAAATAAGAAATTGAAAACTTTGGGAGTTATTTACTTTTGTATTTTTATAAATTTGATGTTAACGAAGAATGTAAAAGCTTATATTGATCCATCAGTTATGACTTATACTATACAGGCAGTAGCAGGAATTGCCATTGCTATTGGAGCAGCAGTAGGCATTTATTTTAGAAGAACTAAAAAGAAAATTGGAAGTAAATTAAATATTGATGAAAATAAGAATAAAGAAGTAGAATCAGATGAAATTGTTATAAAAAAATCATCAAATAAATAATTGATAAATAAGTAATCACTAATTTTAGGAGTTTATTATGGAGATTAAAAGAGTATTATTAATAGTATTAACAACTTTTGTATTCACAGCGCTGTTTATACCATTAGCTAAAAAAATAGCTGAATTTATGGGGGCAATGGATATACCAAATGAAAGAAAGGTACATAAAAATCCTATTCCTCGAATGGGTGGACTTGGTATATATGGGGGTTTCTTATTAGGATATATGTTATTTGGACAACATTCTGTTCAAATGAATGCCATATTAATAGGAAGTATTATTATATTAGTAACAGGTATCTTTGATGATATTAAACCAGTACCTGCTAAATATAAGTTTATTTGCCAAATAGTAGGAGCATCAGTAATACCATTATATGGTGGAATATTACTTCAAGATATATCAGCTTTTGGTTTATATCTAAACTTTGGTATATTTGCTTATCCAATTACTATTTTATTTATTGTGGGTATAGTGAATTGCATAAATTTAATAGATGGATTAGATGGATTATCATCTGGCATATCAAGTATATACTTTTTAACCATAGGTATACTTGGATTAATTCTTAATAATTCAAACGGGCTAGATGTAACACTAACATTTATAATGTTGGGTAGTACTTTGGGATTTCTATTACACAATTTTCACCCAGCAAAGATATTTATGGGTGATTCGGGTAGTATGTTTTTAGGTTATATAATATCGGTAATATCACTATTAGGATTTAAGAATGTAACATTAACATCATTTGTAGTACCAATGTTCCTGCTTGCTATACCGGTTATGGATACCTTATTTGCCATATTAAGAAGGCTAATAAATCATAAACCAATAGGTATGCCTGATAAAAATCATCTCCATCATCAATTATTAAATATGAAATTATCGCAAACTAAGACAGTATTAGTAATATATTTTGTCGATATCTTATTTGCGGTAGCATCAATTCTATATGTGATAGGAAACCAAATGTTAGGTACCAATATGTATGGTATTATAATATATGTAATATTATTGTTATTAACATTAGTATTGGTATTTAAAACAAATATAATATGGAATCATGATAAGAAAAAAGAAAATAATAATAGCACTAATTAAAAATATAAGGTAATTTTATTACCTTATATTTTTAATACTTTATATATAAATTTTAGTAAATAATTAAATATAATTGATATAATTATTGTGGTTAAAATAGAAACAATAAAGTAAATATATACATTATAATTAGATAAACCAACATGTTGGAGAGCAATAAAAGGAATTCTCTGCAATATATATATATTGAAAGTATTTTTACCTAAAAAATGCAACATTTTGTTTCCAATTTTAATTTTCATCGAAACCAATAAAATTAATGATACGAAACAAATTGAATAAATTTCATACATGAGAAATGTATAACCATGGCTATGACATAAATACATCAACAACAAAATAATTATAAAAGAGAGAATATAATTCCATTTGCTTTTAAAAAATTTAAATATTTCAGCTTTAAAAAGAGAAACAAACATTCCAAAATCAAAACATAAGATCGTATTAAACCAAGCACCACTTTTTGTTTTCCAGCATAAAATCATATATAACAAGGTCCCAATAATTATGCATAAAAAAGCTTTATAGTTATCTTTTTTAAATAAATTGAATGATATCATTACAACAATATATAGATAGAAAGTGGCAAACATAAACCAGTTGCTATTACCTATATCCGACCAAGCAGTAAAAGACAATAAAATTGTTTTTAAAGGGTATTGAATATTTAAAAAAGCATTGAGCAAGATAAATAAAACTATTGCAAGGGCAAAGGCAATATATACTTTTAAAAATCTTTTTTTGAAAAATGTTTTAATATAGCAATTTTTATATTTTATTGATTCAAATATTCCATATCCTGAATAAAATAAAAAAGTGGTGACCATTAATTGAGAAATTTCTTTAAATATTCTAAGATATATTCCATTAAGCACTCCATCTAACTTTACATAGCCGTTAAAATGACTAAACATTATTATTCCAACAAAAAAGCCATTAATCATAACAGTTCTGTCAGCAGTTAAGGCTTCATCATCAATGCCTTTTGCCTTTCTAAAACTTAATCCAAATAGTGATAGCAAACAGAAACATAAAAAAAAGTAAAACATACAACAACCTCCTAAAATTATTTTATATTCACCATTCCATACATTCTTACAAATATATTTTAATTTTAACACATTTTTGATTCTTTGTCATTACTGAATTAGTATTTAAAGCACTAATTAAAAAATATTAGTGCTTTTTTAATACATTTATGATAAAATTATATTAAGGTAGTGTGGTATATGAATATAATAGATATAATTGTAAAGAAGAAAAATAAACAAAATTTAACTGAAGAAGAAATAAAATATGTAGTAAATAACTTTGTAAGTGGGGAGATAAAAGACTACCAAATGTCTTCACTACTTATGGCTATCACCATTAATGGAATGACTGATGAAGAGACAATATATTTAACTAAATATATGTTAGAATCAGGTAGTATGTTAGATTTAAGTATGCTTAGTAACGTAGTAGATAAACACTCTACTGGAGGCGTTGGCGATAAGACAACATTAGTAATATCTCCAATCGTTGCTTCACTAGGTTGTAAAGTAGCTAAAATGAGTGGTAGATCTCTTGGTATAACTGGAGGAACTATTGATAAATTAGAAAGTATTCCAGGATTTAATGCTAATCTCTCTAAAGAAGAATTTATTGATGAACTAAATAAAATAGGAATGGCCATAACTAGCCAAACAGATAATATAGCAGTAGCAGACAAAAAGATATATGCTTTAAGAGATGTTACTGGGACTACTGAATCAATACCTTTAATAGCCTCTTCAATTATGAGCAAAAAGATAGCATCAGGTTCTAAAAAATTAGTATTAGATATCAAAGTAGGAGAGGGAGCTCTTATCAAGAACATTGATGATGCAAGACATTTAGCTAACCTAATGATTAAGATAGGTAAAGTATATAATATGGAAGTTATATGTGTGCTTACTAATATGAATCTTCCTCTTGGTAATAATATTGGAAATAGTGTTGAAGTACTGGAGGTAATAAATATTCTATATTATGGAATAGACAATAACTTGACAAGATTATGCATAGAATTAGCTAGTTTGATGGTAAGTCTAGGATTAAATATATCATTTGAAGAAGCTAAAGCAAAAGTAATAGAAGTAATAAGAAATAAAGCAGCATATAATAAATTACTAGAGTTTATCAAATATCAAAAAGGAGATATCACAAGATTACCAAAAAGTAGCAAAATATATGAAATAAAAAGTGATAAATCTGGTTATTTAGTAAATCTCTCTTCTTTAGAATTAGCTAAGTTGTCAGGAGAACTAGGTTCATCGAGAAAAAATAAAGAAGATGCTATTGATTATTCAGCAGGTATTATAATCAATAAAAATATAAATGATAAAATAAATGCTGGAGATACAATACTTACACTGTATACAAATAAAGATAGTATCCCAAATATTAATATAAGTAAATTATTTACTATTAATAGTATTCCAAACAATAATTACACATTAATTTATGAAATAATTAAAGGTTAAAAGATTTACAAAATAAATAAATTATAGTATTATATTAAACATGAAAGAAGGTATAAAATGGAAAATATCGCAATGGATAAAATGGTTAATCTATGTAAACAATATGGTTTTATTTTTCAAGGTAGTGAAATATATGGTGGACTAGCTAATACTTGGGATTATGGTCCATTAGGAGCAAGGCTTAAAAATAATATAAAAGATGCTTGGAGAAAAAGATTTATTCAAGAAAGAGAAAATGCTTATGAACTAGATGCGGATATATTAATGCATCCTAGAGTATGGGAAGCTTCTGGACATGTTGATTCTTTTGCAGATCCTCTTCTTGATTGCAAGGAATGTAAAACTCGTCATAGAGCAGATAACCTTATAAATGATTATTCAAACTCTTCAATCGGAGATGCAATGACTAATGAAGAGATGGTTAAATATATTAAAGATAATAAAGTACCATGTCCTAAATGTGGTAAATCTAATTTTACCGATATAAGACAATTCAAATTAATGTTTGAGACATATAGGGGTGTAACCCAAGATTCTAAAAGTGTTGTTTATTTAAGACCAGAAAATGCTCAAGGAGAATATGTAAATTTTTTAAATGTACAAAGAAGTATGAGAGCAAAATTACCGTTTAGTATAGGGCAAATAGGTAAAGCATTTAGAAATGAAATTACTCCTGGTAACTTTACTTTTAGAACAATAGAGTTTGAACAAATGGAATATCAAACTTTCTGTAAAGAAGGAAATGACACTAAGTTATATGAATATTTCAAAGATTATGGTAAAAGATTCTATATGGATTTAGGAATACCTGAAGAAGATTTAAGATTCCATGATCATGAGAAACTTGCCTTTTATGCCAAAGCAGCATGTGATATAGAATATAAATTTCCATTTGGATGGGGAGAAGTAAATGGTACTCATAATAGAACTAATTATGATTTAACAAGACATGAGGATTATAGTGGAGTACCTCAAACTTATTTAGATCCTGAAACTAATGAAAAATATATACCATATATTATTGAGTCAACATATGGATTAGATAGGACAGTTTTAGCAGTCTTATTTAATGCATATCACGAAGAAACTCTTGAAGACGGAACAACAAGAGAAGTAATGAGCTTTCATCCATATCTTGCTCCATATAAAGTATGTGTATTACCATTAGTTAAGAAATATCATAGCGAAAAGGCAATGGAAATATATAGACAATTATCTAAATATTTTATGACAACTTATGATGAATCAGGAAGTATAGGTAAACGTTATCGAAGACAAGATATAACAGGTACTCCATGGTGTATAACAGTAGATGAAGATACCTTAAATAATGGAACAGTTACAATAAGAGATAGAGATACAATGAATCAGATTACTTTAAAAGTAGAAGATATAATTAATTATGTAAAAGAGAGAACAAAATTCTAGTTTTTTCTCTCTTTTTCTTTACATTTAGATATCCGGTATGCTATAATTTATTTATAAGATAACGGGTGAAGATATGGGAGAAAAGAACAAAGAAATAATTTCATATATTGACTATAAAGTAAAAGAATTAGAAAACTTATCAATGTATGTACCAAAAGAAAATATTAATAAGTTAATTAATGTATTTACAAATAGACAGGAAGATATAA
The DNA here is from genome assembly GCA_947164795.1 of uncultured Caryophanales bacterium. Lineage (GTDB taxonomy): Bacteria > Bacillota_I > Bacilli_A > RF39 > UBA660 > CAG-302. The sequence goes on from CAMUXV010000027.1 coordinate 6,518, forward strand.
ACGTAATTAAAACTAGAATAGATACAATATTTGATAATAGTGTATCAGCATATAAAAAGGAAAATCAAAAAGAAGAATTTACTTTAGATGATTTAGTAAAAACTTATGAAAAAATAGAAAAGATGAATAAGACCAAAATAAAATTATATTTATCTGGAGGGTTAGTTCCTTATATTTTACTTAGCGAAAAGTCTGATAGAAAGCATACTGATTTAGATTTGCTATGTAAAAAAGAAGATATGCGAATGATAAGAGAGGTATTCAGAAACAATGACTTATACGACCCTAAAAAAGACAGTCTAACATATACAGTAAATAATATTGATTATGGGTTTGAAGTAACAATTGACAAAGTAAAGGTAAACATATCAGTATTCGAAGAAACTGGTGATGGAATAGTGGAGTACTACTTTAATAGTAGAAAAAAAATAGGTAGAATAAAAAATATAAATGCCAAATTAAATGACTATATTGTTCCATATGTATCATCTGATAATAAAAAATATTTAACTAAATCACTAGAACTTATAATAGCGGATAAATTGTTATTAAATAGAGAAAAAGATAAAAAGGATATTGAAAAAATTCAAGAATGTAATGGAATAAGTATTGAAAAGATAAAAAAAATACCTCTTCCACTAATTAAAGAAGCACATTTGGTTGGAGATAATTTAGAATTTACTAGTACTATGCCAAGAATTAAATTAGAAATTCCCAAGAAAGATAAAAAGAATGGTTTCATAAATATTGGAACAATATTACTTTTAATAGCAATAGTAGTATCTCTAATATTAACGTTAAATAAATAGACTTGCATAAGTCTATTTTTTGTTATAAAATATTCATGTGATTTATATGGAAGAATTATTAGAAAAATGCACAATATGTCCAAGAGAGTGTAAAGTTAACAGAAATAAGAAAGAATTAGGTTACTGTAAGGCATCAAATAAAATAAAGATAGGTGGTTACCATCTTCATATGTGGGAGGAACCAATTATCACAGGAGAAAAGGGATCTGGTACCATTTTCTTTTCATATTGTAATTTAAACTGTATATACTGTCAAAATTATGAGATAAGTAATAATAATAATGGAGAGGAAATAACTATTGAAAGATTGTCCGATATAATGATAGAATTACAAGAAAAAGGAGCAAACAATATAAATTTAGTGACACCAACACATTATATTCCACAAATAAGGTCATCATTAATTATTGCTAAAGAAAAAGGATTATCTATTCCAATAGTATATAATACATCTTGTTATGAAAAAAAAGAAAGTATAAAATTACTTGATGGATTAATAGATATATATCTTCCTGATTTTAAATATTATGACAATGGCCTTGGAAAATATTCTAAAGTCAATAATTATTTTGAGGTAGCTTCTTTAGCGTTAGAAGAAATGTATAACCAAATAGGTAAATGTACATATGATAAAGATAATAACCTAAAGAAAGGGATAATTGTTAGACATCTAGTATTACCTGGACATATTGAAGATTCCAAAAAGATAATAAATTATTTATATAGTAAATATGAAAATAATATAATATATAGTATAATGAATCAATATACACCTATAAAAAAATTAGAATATAATAACTTAAATAGAAGAGTCTCTAATAAAGAATATGAGGAAATAATAGATTTTGCATATAATATTGGAGTAAGAAACTGCTACGTGCAAGAAAAAAAAAGTCAAAGTGAAAGCTTTATACCTATTTTTAAAGGTGATAATTGGATATAAAAAGTCGGTTTTTCTTGACATTATAACCATTTTTGATGTATAATACTAATACATTTCGCTCAAAATCTAGGGGGTAGATTGGAATGAAAAATAGTTTTGTAATAGAATATTTAAATGAAAATGAATTTAGAAAAAAAGAGCGCTCAGTAAAAAAATATAACATGCTAGCTTATAAGAAATTAGTATTTGATTTTTATCCTTCATTTAGGGATGGTAATTTTAAAGGAATAGTAACGTCAAAGAATACAAAAGATGGAATTACTAAGTATGAATTAAAATTACCTACTGATAGAATGTTTGCTAAAGTTCATGGAGACGTAGTTCTTCACTATACAGTATATGAAAATCAAAAACTAGTAATGTTAGATACTCTAACACCTGAAGAAATTCTTGATGAAGGACATCAAAAAGAATTATCTACATATAAAGGTGTTATGGTTTCAAAAAGCCATTCAGAAAGAGATATGTTTAAAATTAATTTGTTAAATATGCTAGATAAGTAAGAGAATTATTTCTCTTTTTTCTTTTCGTATGATAATAAAAATATTGTTAATAATAACATTATAAAATGTAAAAAAGTTTAGTAAAAATTGTCAAATTATGTTATACTATAAATGGATGTGGTAAAGATGAATAAAAGAAGAAAAAAGAGGAAATTAAAAACAGGAAAAATTTTGGCATGCCTATTAGTAATAATTTTAATTGTTACTGTTATATATTTTTTAACTAAGGGAAAAAAGCTGGGTGAAAAAACATTATATTTAGCTTCTGATACTAATACTGTTACTATATACACTTTAGATGATAAAGAAAATTTAAAAGAAGATGAAAATAGTATGGCAAGAGGTACAAAAGTAAAAATAACAGGAAAAACTATTAACAAAGAAGAAATAACATATAATGAATTTACCAACAATGATAAAAAATATTATGTTCAAAATAGAGTTTTAGTAAAAAGTAAAAGTGATACAGTATTAGAAAAAGAAAGATATGTAAGAACTCCCGCTACTATATATGAAAATGAAATAGATACTAAAATAAAATCATATGCAAAGAAGGGAAGTAAGTTAGAAATTATTGGCTATGATAACATTCTAGAAGATGGTTCAGTAAACATGTATAAAATAAAACTTGAAGAGACAGAGGGATGGGTATATTCTAAGTACCTTGTTCAAGATGAAGAAAAATCTTTAGAAAACTATAATGAAAATTCAGTTTATGATACCCATAAAGATAGAAAATATTCACGAGAGTTACATGGCGGAAGTGCTGCCAATCTAGATTATTATCCATATGAGAAACCAGAGTTTAAGGATAATCCTCTTTTAAAAGAAGCCAAGGCGATGTATTTAAATGCGGGTGTAATATCTAGTATTGATAGTTATTTAGAAATCGCTAAAAATTACGGGGTAAATGCCATAGTAGTGGATATTAAAGATGGTGCATTAGCATACCCTTCAGAGGTTGCAAGAGAAACTTCCCCAACTGCATATGATACTGCAATAAACAGTTTAGATGCTTATAAAGCGGCTATTGATAAAATAAAAGAGGCTGGTATTTATGCAATAGGGCGAATAGTTGTATTTAATGATTCACACTATGGTAAAGATCATCCAGAAGATTGTATAGTATCAACAGCTTCAAAACAGTTGTGGCCATCAGCCTTTGCAAGAGGCGCGTGGGAGTATAACGTTAATCTTGCAATAGAAGCAGTCAATACAATTGGGTTCAATGAAATACAATTCGATTATGTCCGTTTTCCAGAACAAGCTTATAATATGTCTGTTTCTGGCAGCACTGATTTTAAAAATACTTATGGAGAAGAGAAGGCACAAGCCGTACAAAATTTCTTATTTTATGCATTAGATCAGATACATAAAACAGGGGCATACTTATCAGTGGATGTTTTTGGTGAATGCTCTTCTGAATATGTTACGGCATATGGTCAATATTGGCCTGCTATTTCTAACATTGTCGACGCAATAAGTTCAATGCCGTATACAGATCATTTTGCTGCAAGAAGTGTTGATACATGGTCAAATCCATATAAAACAGTTAATAATTGGGCAGTACCTGCGGCTAAAAGGCAAACAGAAATACCTACTCCAGCTATAGCAAGAACTTGGATAACAGCCTACAATACACCTTGGTGGAATCCAACAGTAGTATATGATGCAAATAAAATATCAGCACAAGTAGAAGCATTATATGATGCTGGACTTACTGGTGGATTTATTACATGGAATTCATCCTCAAGCCTTGCAAAATATAACGAAATAAAAACAGCGTTTGCTAAAAACTATGAATAAGGAGATAAAATGAAAACAATAGAAGTAGAAGATAAAAAATACGAAATAATAAAAGATTATAAGAATGCATTTGATAAAGAAGAATTTGTAAATCATTATACTGAGTATTTTTATGATTATGATTATCTAGTGGGGGATATAGCTTATGGAAAACTAAGATTAAAAGGTTTTTATGATTCTAAAAATAAAAAAGTAAAAGACATAAATAACTATAATAATGTAGATAAATATATTGAAGAAGATTGTGCTTTTGATTGTAAACATTATATACTTAAAAAGATAGAAAATAAATAATAAAATTTTCTACTTTTTTTATAGCCAGAATTAACAAATAATTAACATATATGCAAAAAGCATTCAAAAAGATGCTTACAAAGCTTAAAAAAAACAAAAGTAAAAGATTGCATTATTATATAGAACAAGTCTGTCAAATTTACTGTTATGGATAAAACAGTGAAAGGGGAAAAATGCAAAAGAATAAATTTAATGAATATGAAAAAAAGAAGAAGAAAATTATTAATGTCATTAAAAAAGGCAAAATAAAGGTATTAAACAAAAATCTAATACTAGATATATTAGATGATGGAAAATTGGATATAGTAATAAAAAATATTACTGATGAAAAAGTAAAGGTATTAAGTAGCCCATTAATACCCAAAGGATATCTAACGGGAGATGAACAGTTTATTAATATTCTGGACAATTTTATTACATATATTTTAAATTGTGTTGACAGTCCCGAACTAATCAAGGAAATTATAATTAGATGTCTGAGTAAAAATGATATTCTATTATCAAAAAAATATTATTATGACGTAGAAAATATCGATTATTATAAATATAATTTTAATTTGTTGATTAGTAGAATATTTTATAATAATTTAATTAAACTTAAAAAATCACTAGAAGAAGAACTAAATAAAATAAATATCAATATAAAAGAAATAGATATAAATGATAAAGGGGATGTAGCATATTTAACTAAAATTATTAATGAAATAGTATTTATAAACAGAAATGATTATAAAGTTTTATCATTATTTACCAATATCGATAACAATAAATATGATCTATATTCAAATTGGTATGGAATGTTATTATCAAAATATATTGCTAATATTGATTTTATTAAAGCATATAGAAAATATAAAAGCAGTAATTAAAAAAGCTTACTTAAGTAGTGAAGTTGTCAATAAAAAGTAGACACTAAAAAGCTTTTATTTAAACCCTAATTG
>CAMUXV010000028.1 GCA_947164795.1 uncultured Caryophanales bacterium
AGCAGAGGACTGAAAATCCTTGTGTCGCTGGTTCAATTCCCGCTGGAGCCACCAGTTTGACGAATAATACCCTTGATTAAGGGTTTTTATTTTTAAAAAATGCACAATTAGAGTGAAAAAAATGTCAAAAAAAGAAGAAAATGCACAATAATTCGAAAATATTGTGCATTTTTATTTACTTTTTACTAAAAATGTGTTATATTTTATACGAGGTGATAATTATGGAGCCATTTAAAGCACAGAAATTGCCAATAGATTATAGTATTGATAAAGATTTATTATCGTTAATTTCAGAAGCAAATGAAAAATATGGTGAATATAAATCAAATTTAAAAAATAGTAAATTTGATTCTAAGTTTTTTCTTGATTCTATAATTTTAAGTGAGAGTCTAAAATCAACACAAATAGAGGGAACACAAATATCGCAGGATGAAATGTATTATTTGAAATATATGCCTAAAACTGATGAAACTAATGAGATTCAAAACTTGAAAAGGGTAATAGAATTTTCAAAAGAAATTCTGTATAAAAACAATAAAATTGATATAAGATTATTAAATGATATGCATAGAATTTTATTAGATAGTGTAAGAGGTAATAACAAGGAACCTGGGAAAATTAGAAATATTCAAAATTGGATTGGTCCTAATGGCTGCACAATTGAAGAAGCTATATTTGTACCACCACCACCGGAAGATGTGCCAATTCTACTAGATAATTTATTTAACTATATGAATAATTTATATATAGATCCATTATTTATAAATTTAGCAATATCACACTCTCAATTTGAAACTATACATGCATATAGAGATGGTAATGGTCGACTTGGTAGGGCATTAATTCCTATTCAATTGGCGTTACTTACTAAAGAGGAACCTATTTTGTTTTTATCAGAAGTAATTGAATTATATAAACCTAGTTATCATAAATATTTAAATGAAAGCAGAAATGGTAATATGTTGGGTTTTATAAAGTTTTTTCTTCAATGTATTATTGAACAATGTAGTAATTATATTGCCAAAATCAATAGAATACAAAAAATATATGATAAGGATATGAAATTAATTGAAGCATTAAATAGTAATGCCGTATATAGAATTATGCCTGCTATGATGCATCAAATTGTATTCACTAAAAAAGAAATTGAAGAAGAGTCTGGTGTATCTAGAAATACTGTTTCTACTCTTATAGATAAATTAGAAGAGATGGGAATTTTGGTTTCGGATTCTACATATGCTAAATTGGGATATAGATATAATGAAATTTATAATGTTTTTGTTGGAAAAAGTGTACAATAATTATATTTATGTGTAGTTTTATATTATATAGAAAAAGGCATCTTGATTAGATGCCTTTTATTTTTGCTTTTGGTTTTTGTTGTTCTTGTCTAAGATTATTAATTGTTTCGGTATATGTATCATTTTCACAATTTATTTCATAAATCTTTCTATAATTTCTGTTAATTTTTTCTTGTAGATATTTTATATGATCTTCTGGTGTTCTAAAAAAGATGTATTTGTCAATATAGTCACGATTGTAAGTACCTGTATAGAGATATCCATCTTCTCCTCTTACATCATAAATTGTTTCATACCATGAACTACTACTATGGTGAGATAAATCATTTGACTCTCTACTATCAATTACTTTTCCTTTTATGTATTCACTTTCTTTTATATTGTTTGAGACTTTAAATATTAATACTTCATCACCGTTTTGTAATACTTTTTCCATATAAATAAACCTCCATGTAATTTATTATAACATATATTTGTAGAATATGTTATTGCTATTTTAGTTAAAAATAATTATAATATTTATGTAGGAATTGATGTATATGAAGAAGAAACATAAATTAAATAAGAAGAAAATCATATTAGTAAGTTTTGTTATTTTTATTGTATTAGTACTTTGTGTAGGTGGATATATATTTTATGATTCTAAGAGATTAAAAGTTAAGTTAGTTAATGATAGATTAGTTAATATTAATGATGAAGTATATAATATTGATTATATTAAAAGTGTTAAGAATGGTACTATTATTTCTGATAAAGAGTTAGTGGATACATCTGTATTGGGTAAGAAAAAGATTAAAATTAAGATAAAGAATTATTTTGATAAGATAAAGGATTATGTATGTGAAATAGAAGTTGTTGATAAACAGGAACCTAGTATAGAATATAGTGATAAGTTAAGTACTACTGTTGGAACTGAGATAAATTTATTAGAAGGAGTTAAAGTTACTGATAATTCTAATGAAGATATTGAAGTTACTATAGAAGGGGAATATGATTTTAATAAAGAAGGTACATATGAACTTTATTATGTTGCTAAAGATAGTAGTGGTAATACTTCAAAAGAAAAATTTATATTAGAAGTTGTTAAAAAGAAAGAGGTGGCTAAGAATATTTCTAATGATAGTACAAAATATTTTACTACTTCTAAAGGATTTAGGGGATATACTAAGAATGGTATTACTTATATAGATGGAGTACTTGTTGTTAATAAAACTTATTCAATACCTAGTACATATTATACTGGGGATCTTACTAGTGAAACAAGAAGTAATATGAATAATATGTTTGCGGATGCTGCTTCTATTGGACTTAATATTTATCTATCAAGTGGTTTTAGATCGTATAATACTCAGAAATCTCTTTATAATAATTATGTTTCCTATGATGGAAAAGAATTAGCGGATACTTATTCTGCTAGACCGGGTCACTCTGAGCATCAAACTGGACTTGCTTTTGATGTTAATCAGATTGATGATACTTTTATAGGTACGCCTGAAGCTATATGGCTTAGTGATAACTGCTGGAGATATGGATTTATATTAAGATATCCTAGTGGTAAAACTAATGAAACTGGTTATAAGTATGAATCTTGGCACTTTAGATATGTTGGTACAGAACTTGCTAAGAAACTTTATAATGATGGTGATTGGATTACTTTAGAAAGTTATTTTGGGATTACAAGTACATATGGTGATTAAAAGAATTTCGTTGGTGGAAATTCTTTTTTTTTCATAAAAAAAGTAGAGTAATAATTATACTCTACTGTAGAATTCAACTATTAGTGATTCATTAATATCAGCATTTAATTCGCTTCTTTCAGGATATCTAACATAAGTAGCAACTCTCTTCTTTTCATCATAGTTAATGAATTCAACTCTTTTAATTTTGTTAGATAAAGCTAATTCAATTCCTTTGTGATCAGCTGAGTTTTCCTTAATAGCGATAGTGTCTCCTGGTTTTACTCTATATGAAGGGATATCAACTTTCTTACCATTAACAGTTATATGTCCGTGGTTAACTAGTTGTCTTGCTCCTCTTCTAGTAGTAGCAAATCCTATTCTATATACTAGGTTATCTAATCTACTTTCTAATAAGATAAGTAAGTTTTCACCATGTACACCTTTCATTTTTGCTGAATCATTTACTAATTTTTTGAATTGTTTTTCAGAAATACCATACATAAATCTTACTTTTTGTTTTTCAGTTAATTGAATAGAGTAGTTTGATGGTTTTCTTTTTTTGTCTTTACCATGTTGTCCTGGACCATAAGGTCTTTTTGCAATATCTTTACCATTTTCTAAAATTGAAAATGATACTCTTCTTGCTTGTTTGTTATTTGGGCCTGTATATCTAGCCATAATTCTTTCCTCCTTCTCTTCTTAGAAGGTATACTAATTATTTAATAGGGTGTCTTTATTATACTTTCACTATGCAGCTATAGTTACTTATAAATGACACATTACTAAATATATTAATATCCGCTGCTAAGCAATAGTATTATATAATTAATAGTATTTTTAGTCAAGAAAAAGATACTTAAAACTTAAATAAAATTTTATAAAAAATGAAAAAAAGTGTCAAGTGAGTGTCAAATTTGCTAATTTTATAGAACTTTGTGCTATAATCAAAGTGAAGATGATAGAAAGGGAAAACTATTATCTATTAATTATTGGAGGTGTTCATTTAGGGGGATTTTTATAATTAATAAAGAAAATAATAATGTTGTTTATATAAAAGGAAGGAAGATAAAAATGAAAAAATTGAAAAACATGATTAAAATATTTTTGGCATTAGTGATTGCTTTTTCACAATTATCTAATGCTACACTGGTTTTGGCAGCAGAAGTTACTGATAATGAAATATCTGTTGGTGAAACTGAACCTTCTAACGAGGGAGAATTTACAGAGAATGAAACTTTTGATGAAGAAGATGATGACGATAAAGAAACATTAGAAGGTGAGACGGAACCTGGAACTGGTGATACTACTGGAGAGGAAGAGAATCTAGAAGAAAATAATGATGATGAGGAAAATTCTGTAGATAATACTGAAGACGATAATACTACAGGAAGTGAAGTGCCTTCAGATAATGGAGAAAATCCTGAAGAAAATCCAGAAGTAAATACTGGCGAAGTCGAAGAACCTAGTGAAGGAGAAACTCCTGAAGAAAAAACAGAATTTACTTTAGAAGATTTAGAAGTATTAATGAATGCTTATATAAATGAAGAAGAAGTACCTCAAGAACTTATTGATTTACTTATTGCTAAAGGGGCTCCTAGTATAGAAAATGGAGAGTTTACTGAACTTACTTTAGAAGATATAATGTTTGTTAGTGAATTATTAAAAGAAATACCTGATACTGATACTGAAAGAGAAGAAAATGAGTATTTAAAATTAGAATTAGGGGAAGTACCTGAAGAAGTTAATGCTGGTGATACTTTTAATGTAGAAGTTATTGTATCTAACGAAGTACTTGAAGAATTAACAGATGAAGAAGGAAATCCTATCATCAGTGAGGACTTTATTGATGGGATAGAAGGACTTGTTACTACTAGTGAAAATTTAAAAGCTGTTAATGTAGAATTTAATGAATTTAATGGTGTTAATAATGAAGAAGGTAAATTTGTTGCTGCTGGTAGTGAATATGGTGAAGATAAAGGGGTATTACTAACTATTACTTTTGAAGCGCTTGAAGAAGGAGAAGGAGAAGTAACTATTAGTGGTAAGATTGCTAAATATTTAACTATTAATGATTTTGAGGATTTAACATTTACTATTACTATAAATCCAAAAGAAGAAGTTAGTATTGGGCTTGAAACTCTTACTTCAAATGTTGGAGAATTTGATAAAGAATTTGATAGTGAAGTTACTGAGTATACTCTTACTATTCCTGAAGGTACTACAGAACTTACTTTATCTGGTTCATTAATTAATGATGATGATGAAGTTACTGGATTATCTCAATATACTATTGATAGTGATAATATGACTATTACTGTTGTGGTTACTGATAGTGAGGGAAATGAAAAAACTTATACTATTAATGTAGTTAGAATAGCTAATGAATCTGAAGTGGAAGAAGCTACCGAAGAAGTAGAGAAAGTGATAGAAACTCCAGTTGTTAATCCTATTGTTTACTATGTATATTCTTCAAATAATTATCTGAAGACTTTAAATATTAAAGATTTTGAAATTGATTTTAGTAAGAGTACTTTAGAGTATAAATTAAAAGTAAAATCTGATGTTAAATTCTTAGATATTACTGCAGTAGCAGAAGATTATCGTTCTAGAGTAGAAATTAATGGTAATGAAGAATTTAAAGAAGGAGAAAATGTTGTTACTATTAAGGTTACTGCGGAGAATGGTGATGTAAGAGAATATAAACTATTAGTAGAAAAAGAAGCTAAAGAAGTAAGTGAAGAAGAAGAAACATCTAGTAAAACAGAAAAGATTGTTATAATTATATTAATTATTTTAGTGGTACTTGGACTTTTATATCTTATATTTAAGAAAGATGATGAAGAAAGTAATAAAATTAGTAATGTAAAAAATAATAACGATAATAAGAATAATAAAAATAATTACAATAATTACAATAATAAAAATAAAAATGATGATAAAAATCATAAAAAATATAAAGAAAGATAAAATATATCTTTCTTTTTTTTGATGTTTTTGTTATAATTATAATGATAATAGGGAGAGTGCGACATGAATAGAAAGGGTCAAGCTTTAGTGGAATTTGTTTTGATATTACCAGTATTAATACTTATATTATTTGCTATTATTGATTTTGGCCTTATAATGAGCAAAAAAAATGAACTTGAAAATATGAGTGTTGATATTGTTACTTTATTTAAAAATGGTAAAAGTATTGAAGAAATAGATAGAATGTATTCGGATGTTTCAATAGATATAGAAGATAATAATAATTATGCGAAGATTAAAATATCTAAAGATATGAATATTATGACACCTGGTCTTAATTTGATACTTGGTAATCCATATAAGATTAGTATTGAAAGGAATGTTCCTAATGAGACTTAATAATAAGGGACAATCACTCGTTATATTTATACTTATTATTCCTATTATTTTACTTTTATTAGTACTTATATACGATGTGGCGGGAGCAATATATGAAAAGAATAGATTATCTAATACTAATTATTTAAGTATTGAATATGCTCTTGATAATATTGATAGTATTGATGAAAATGATATAATTGCATACATATTAAAAAATAGCGAGAATTTAGATAATATTTCGGTTATTATTAAAGATGGAATAGTAGATATTGAACTTGATAAAAATATAAATGGTTTATTAGGTAAAAATTTTAATTTTGATTTAGTAGAGGTAAAATCAAAGCAAAGAGGAACTATAGTAAATGGCAAAAAGAATATAGAGAGGATTAAGTGATAGTATGGCGGGCAGAATTATTAGTGTATCATCAGTTAATGGGGGAGTCGGTAAGACTACTACTGTTCTTAATTTAGCTGGTATTTATTCTTTATTGGAAAAGAAAGTACTTATTATTGATATGGATTTATATTCTGGTGGGGTAGCAGTATCTCTTGATGTTAAGAATAAAAAAGATGTTTTTATGATGGTAGATAGTATGGCTAATAATAGGTTTACTACTCTTAAAGATTATATTACTCCATATAATAGAGGTATTGATGTTTTAGCTTGTCCTAGAGATCCTAGAGAAGCCTTGAAAATTGAAAGTAGATTTATTCCTATGATATTTGATGCTGCTAAAAAAGAGTATGATGTGATACTTGTTGATATGAATCATGTGTTAGATGAGATTAATCTTACTGTTATGGATTATTCTTATATGACTTTATTTGTTCTTATTAATGATTTAGTGGATTTTAAGAATATGAAGAGTTTACTAAGTATATTTAAAGATACTGGTAAGAAAAATTATCTTGTTCTTTTAAATAATTCTAGGGATACTGGTAAGGATTATATGAGTATGTATGATATTAGAACTATGATCGGTGGTAATATTGATTATACGATATCGAGAAATTTCTATATTAAGAATATTGATAAATACGTGATGGATGGAGAAATTCTTACCTTAAATAAGAGTATTAATACCTTTCATTCAGGTGATATTGCTCATATGAAAAAAATGGCTCTCGATTTAATAGATGATTCTCATGATGAAAAGGGGGGAATGTAATGGTTAAAAAAAGTTTGACTGAGGCTTTTGAAGTAAAGCCTAAAAATCTTACTGCCTCTAATGTTAAGGATTATGAGATATTTAATGATAAAGGATTACTTGAAGAACTTAGAGTTAAGATTGTTCAGAATTTAATTGAGGAGAATATTCCTAGTGATGAGTTATTAGAGGATTATATTAATAATGAAATCGATAGAACTCTTACTGGTTATGATTTGAGTACTTTAGAAAGAGGGCATATTTTTAACCTAATTCAAAATGAAATAATGGGTTATGGTCCTATTACACCACTATTGGAAGATACTGCTATTACTGAAATAATGGTTAATGCTCCGAATGAAGTGTATGTTGAAATAGATGGTAAAATTGCTAAAGATGAAACAGTGTCTTTTATTAATGATAAGCATATAATTAGAACTATTCAAAGAATTGTACAACCTTTAGGTAGAACTATTGATGCAGCGAATCCTATGGTTGATGCTAGACTTAGAGATGGTTCAAGACTTAATGCTATTATTCCTCCTTTAAGTTTAAAAGGTCCAGTACTTACTATTAGAAAGTTTAATAAGAAGTTAGAGAGTATTGATGATTTGTTAAGACGTGGTAGTCTTACTGTTAATATGGCTAGATTTTTGGAAGCCGCCGTTGAATCTAAACTTAATATTATAATATCAGGTGGTACTGGTAGTGGTAAAACAACACTTCTTAATATCTTATCGGGATTTTTAGGAGAAGATGAAAGAATTATTACAATAGAGGATGCAGCAGAACTTAAACTTCATCAGAAACATGTTATATCATTAGAGACTAGGCTTACTAATTATGAGGGTGAAGGAGAAGTAACTATTAGAGATTTAGTTAGAAACTCTCTTAGAATGAGACCGGATAGAATAATTGTAGGAGAAGTAAGGGGAAAAGAAGCTTTTGATATGATGCAAGCTATGAATACCGGACATGAAGGTTCTATTACGACACTTCATGCTAATAATCCTATTGATTCTTTAAATAGATTAGAGACAATGATATTAATGAATGAAATGGAAATACCAGTATCTGCGGTAAGAGGTTACATTGAGAATGCTATTGATATTATTGTTCAAATAGATAGATTATCTGATGGTAAGAGGAAGATAACTTCCGTTAGTGAAATATCTGGTATGAAAGATGGTAATATTACTTTGAAAGAGATATTTTCTTTTAAGCAAAAAGGTGTATCTAGTGATGGTAGTGTAATGGGAGAATTTGGTGTATATAAGAGAAAGCCTTTAGTATATGAAAAATTAGCTAGAAAGGGATTTGAAGATATTAAAGATATATTTGAATAGAAAGAATGGTGATGATTATGAATAATAGAATTATGTTATTATTAGAAATAATATTAGTTATTTTTATTATTTTTGTCGTCATCTTAATGCTAAAAATATATAGTTCTAGTAAAAAGATTAAGAGAATTAGTGCATATAGTATTGAACCAGTAAAAGATAATAGTATTTCTTTTAGTGATAGGGTGGTTAATAAGTATTTATCTTTTGTTAGAAATTTAAGACCATATATAAAGAAAGTTAATTACTTTAAAATAAGAAGTAAGAAATATGATAAATATATTAAATATAAACAAAGAGATAAAATAGAGGCAATTGACTTTATTATTAATAAATTTATTATTGCTATGGTGTTTTTGCTTTTAGCAATCTTTTCTCAAATATTTAATTATAGGGGATTTGGTATGATAAGATACTTACTTAATTTCTTTGTTGGCTATTATTTATTAGATATTTATTATTATTTTTATTATAAAAGACAAACTAAATTAGTAGAGAATGAATTATTAAGAGCAGTTATTGTTATGAATAATGCTTTTAAGGCTGGTAAGAGTACCATGCAGGCTCTTAAAATAGCTAGTGAAGAATTACCTGAACCTATTAGTGATGAATTTAAGAAGATGTATCTTGATATGAAGTTTGGATTATCTGTAGATACTGTTTTTGATAGATTTGCTAAGAGAGTTAATCTAGAAGAGGCTGTATATTTATCTTCTTCACTTACCATTCTTAATAAAACTGGTGGTAATATTGTAGAGGTATTTTCTTCGATAGAGAGAACTTTATTTGATAAGAAGAAATTAAATGAGGAACTTAAAAACATATCATCAGCACCAAAGATGGTAGTGTATACTTTATTTTTCGTACCCATAGTATTTACTTTACTTATATATATTTTAAATAGAGACTATTTTAAGCCGTTATTTAGTTCTATGCTTGGTTATATTATACTCTCTATTATTGTTATTATGTTCAGTATATATGTATTTCTTCTTAGAAGAATACTAAGAATAGAGGTGCAATAATGAGAAGAAAGAAAAAGAAAAATGGTGTTCTTAGGAATTTATTCAATAAGAAGAGATTAAGTAAAATAGATACTAAGATTGATTTGTTAGGATTAGAATCTAAATATGATGCAGAAACTTTTTTAAGTATTAGGGTTATTACATCAGTTTTGTTATTTATACTTATATTTAGTAATTTTAAATATGGTTATATAACTGGTATAATTGTAGTGATTTTATATTATTTTATATTTGAAAAAATACTTTTAGATAATAAAATAAAGATGAGAAGTAAAAAGCTTGATAATGAAGCTATATATTTTTTTGAAGTATTAACATTATCACTTCAGACTGGTAGAAATTTAGCGGAAGCTATATCTATGACTACAAGTAGTATTGATAGTGAATTATCTAATGAATTTAAAGAGGCACTAAGAGAGACTAAGTATGGTAAGAGTTTAACTGAAAGTTTAACTGATATGCAAAAATATATACCATCAGATAATATTAATAATATTATATTAACTCTTACACAGGCTAATATGTATGGTAGTAGTATAATTGATACTATGCAAAATCAAGTTGATTATTTAAGAGAAAAAAGGATTATGGAAGTAAAGAGTGCTATATCTAAGATTCCTACGAAGATTAGCGTTATTTCGGTATTCTTCTTCATTCCTTTAATATTATTAATAATACTTGGACCTGTTTTATTAAATTATCTTAGTTAGTTCTTGACTAAGAAATAAAAAAATATTATTATAGTGTATGGTTAAAAGGAGAGATTTTTATGTCAGGACATAGTAAATGGTCTACGATTAAGAGAAAAAAAGGTGCTATCGATAGCGAAAGAAGTAAAGTATTTCAAAAATTAGCTAAGGAATTATATGTTGCTGCTAAAAGTGGAGATGCTAATCCAGATAATAATTCTGCTTTAAGAATGGTTATTGAAAAAGCCAAAGCAGAGAATATGCCTAAATCTAATATTGAATCCGCTATTAATAAAGCTAAGAATAAAGGTAATGATGAAAACTATGAATCAGTGAGATATGAAGGATATGGACCTGGTGGTATTGCCATTATGATTGATTGTCTTACTGATAATAAAAATAGAACTGCTGGATTTGTAAGAAGTGCTTTGACTAAAAAGGGTGGAAACTTGGGTACTGATGGTTCTGTTAGTTATTTATTTGAAAGAAAAGGTGTACTTGTATTAGAAAAAGATTATGATGAGGATAAACTTATGGAGGATATTTTAAGTTTAGATGTATTAGATTTTATATCTGAAGAAGAAGGTTATACTATTTATACTGATCCTGCTAATTTTATTGAAGTTAAGGATTCTTTAACTAATATGGGCTATGATAATTTTATTGTTAGTGAAGTTACTTTTGTTCCAAATAATTATATTAATCTTGACGAAGAAACTTCTGATAAAGTATGTTCTTTAATTGATACGTTGAATGATTTGGATGATGTTCAAAATGTATATCACAATTTAGAATTATAATAATAAATAAAGTTTTTACTGTTTTGGTAAGAACTTTATTTTGTTTTAAATGTCTTTTTATTTTTGATATTATTTATTGGAATTTGTAAAATTATATAATAAATATTTTAATTTGTGTAATTGTAAATGATGTGAGACCAAAAATCTAAAAAAATTAATCTCAAATG
>CAMUXV010000029.1 GCA_947164795.1 uncultured Caryophanales bacterium
AATATTATTAAAATAAACTTAATACTAATCTTACCTACTAAATACATAGTAGTAGCGCATACTATGCTACCAATAAAATATAAAACACATAAAAAAATAAATATTTCTTTAATATTATAACCCATTTTATACAATAATACTGCAGAAAAAACATTAACTATATTTCTAGCTAAAGTGGATATTAAAATAAACAAATTATATCTCTTAATATTATTCATACCTTCACCATTAATAGTATGTATTTTTTCCATTTTATGATACAATATATCCGAGGTGTTTATGTTTAAATATAGTCTAGATAACAAAAGATATCATACTCTTAATTATTATTTTAAAAACAAATTTAATTGTAAAGTATTTAAAGTAAGTTTAAATGCTGGTTTTACTTGTCCTAATATTGATGGAACTAAAGGTTATGGAGGATGTATATATTGTTCTAAAACAGGTTCTGGAGAACATGGAGGTAATCCAAATAAAAATTTAACTACTCAATTCTATGAAGTAAAAGAAGTAATTGATAAAAAATGGCCTAATAGTAAATATATAGCTTACTTTCAAGCAAGAACTAATACCTATGCTCCTCTTCATATATTGAAAGAAAAATATGAAGAAGTATTAAAAATAAATAATGTCATTGGATTATTTATAGCTACTAGATGTGATTCCATATCAGAGGATACTCTAGATTATTTAGAAAAACTTAGTAAAAGAACATTTCTTACTATCGAATTAGGTCTTCAATCAATACATGATTCTACCTCTAAACTAATAAATAGAGGTCATACTCTAAAAGAATTTGATAATATGGTAAAAGAATTAAGAAGAAGAAATATTAATGTGGTAGTTCATATCATCAATTCACTACCATATGAAACTGAAGAAATGATGCTAGATACTGTAAGACATTTAAATACATTAGATATACAAGGAATAAAAATACATATGTTAAATATAACAAAGGATACTTCTATAGAAAAAATGTATTTAGCTGGTATCTTTAAATTATTATCTAAAGAAGAATATATCGATATCGTAATTAAACAACTTGAATTATTAAACCCTGAAATAGTAGTCCACAGAATAACATCTGATCCCGATAAAGATTCTTTAATAGCTCCTAATTGGTTATTAAAAAAGTTTTGTATATTAAATGATATTGATAAAGAAATGGTTAAAAGAGATACCTATCAAGGCAAATACTATAAAGACTCTCCATTATAAAAGAGTCTTTTTATTTGCGCCTAACGGCTAACAGTTTATTCATTTTATGAATAAACACTCTAGTACAAGAATAATCATTTAATCTATACTAGTTCATATTCTTTAGATTTGATTCTATTATCTAAACAACATTCTATAATAAATTTATTATCCTTTTTACTTAGAATTATTCCATCCCCATAATGTTTACCTATTTCTGCAAGTAATTTACCAACGTTATAGTAAGTAGTAAGATTACTTTTATTCTTAGAGTACTTTTTTACTCTCTTAGTTATTTCATTATTTTTAGTTCATTTTTTATTTCGTTATAGTAATTCATAATATATTCCTCCTTACTAACATTTTTAATTACCACATCTTATATATCACTCCATCAAAAAAGAAGCAAATTGCTTCTCTATAATATATATACAACTTTTTTTAAAATTGTAAAATTTTATTGAAAAAAGAAGATTTCTCTTCTTTATAATAATCTTAATATATCATTAAATGTAACAAATATCATTAGGAGTATCAATAATGCAAAGCCCACTCCATTAACTATGGCCTCTACTTTTACTGGCACTCTCTTTCTTCTTATCTTCTCTATTATTAAGAATACTACTCTTCCACCATCAAAAGCTGGAAAAGGAAGTAAATTAATAAATCCCACATTTATAGATAAGTAAGCAGTTAAATATAAAATATTTTGAAATCCTGCCTTTGATTCCTCAGATACTATTGTATAGATACCAACAGGACCAGATAAATCTTTAACTGAAGCTCGTCCGTTAAATAACTGTTTAATAGTGGTAAACATTAACTTATACAAACTTAATGTAGTCTCTCCAGCATATTTAATAGATGGTATAAATCCTTTATTTATTTTTGTATCTAATGCAATACCAATTATATACTTCTCTTTTTCTTCTTCATCAACTACCTTTTCAGGAGTCACCATTACTGTTTTCCTATTACCATCGACATCTTTTAACTCAAATTCCATCTCTTTACCTTCACTAGTTTGAAGATATAATTGGATTTCACTAAAACTAGATATCTTTTGACCATCAATGCTTATTACAGTATCTCCTGCCTTAATACCCGCAGTTTCCGCAGGCATACCAACAGTTACAGAATCCACTACTGGTTTGGTAGTAACACTACCATATATTAAAGCCATAACAAAAAGTAATAGAAAAGCAAAAATAAAATTATTCATAACACCAGCCACCATAATTAAGAACCTTTGCCATACTGGTTTAGAATATAATTTTCTATCTTCTGGTATATTCTTATTATCATCAGCATCTTCTCCTGCTAGTGATACAAAACCTCCTATTGGTATTAATCTAATACAATATTCAGTCTCACCATTCTTTCTTTTAAAATGAATCAATTTAGGACCCATACCTATAGAAAATTCATATACATATACTCCAAACATTTTAGAAAAGATAAAATGTCCAAATTCATGAACTAAAACTATAGCTCCTAATATTAATATAAACCACAATATTCCCATCTTAAATCCTCCTTAAAACAACACCATAATCAACATTAAACCAAGCGATACAAATATAACACTATCAAATCTATCTAAAATACCACCATGTCCAGGTATTAAATTCGCATAATCTTTTTTACCAAAATATCTCTTTATACTACTAAATACTAAATCTCCAATTTCACTAAGTACTGTAAGCATAAATGACATAATAACAATATTAATAAGTTTCATATCCGATATAATAGCATAATAATACATACTACCTACAAAAGTACCCATAAATGTACCTATTATGCTACCTTCAATCGTCTTTTTAGGAGATATATCAGTAAATTTATGTCTTCCTATTAACATTCCCCCTATATAAGCATATGTATCTGTAATAAAAGAAATAATAAAAATATATATACACATATAAATACTATCTACTCTCATACCAATTATTGTCATAAAAGATAAACCTATAAAAAATATAATTCCTAAAAAGTAGAAAGCATCATTAATATTATATTTGTCTCTATCATCGTAAAAGATAATAGGAATAATTAAACATAGTATTGAAAGTACTATAAATACTTTAATATCTATCCTATAAAAAATATTATTAAACAAGAACAATCCTAATAATACATAAGAAATAATTTTAATTAAAGTAATTTCTTTTTTCTCATATTTAATATCAATTAATTCTTTTAATCCAAGTATAGCAGCTCCAGTCATAACAATAGCAAATACCTTAGGTCCAAGTAATGCTCCTATTACAAGTATAGTTACAACAATAATAGCTCCTAGTATTCTTTTCCTCATATCACACTTCCTTTAACTATGCAATCTTATAATCATCTTCTAATGAGAAGATAACATTTTCTTCTATCCAATTCTTTCTAGGTTCTACCGCATCTCCCATAAGAACAGATACTCTCTTTTCCGCTAGAGCTCCATCAATTATATTAACTTTAATCAATTTTCTAGTTTTAGGATCCATCGTAGTCTCCCATAACTGTTCAGCATTCATTTCACCAAGTCCTTTATATCTTTGAACTCTATAACCTGCTTTACCCTTAGTTAAATCTCTTAATTCTTCATTAGTCCAAGCATATTCATGCTTACCACCATGACTTACTTTATATAAAGGAGGCATAGCAATAAATAAATGTCCCTCCTCAATCAAAGGTTTCATATATCTATAGAAGAAAGTTAAAAGTAAACACTGAATATGAGCACCATCATCATCAGCATCAGTCATTATAACTACTTTACCATAGTTAATATCTTTAGGAGTAAAATCACTTCCTACGCCTGCTCCTATAGTATAAATAAGAGTATTAATTTCCTCATTTTTAAATATCTCTTCCATTCTTGTTTTCTCAGTATTTAAAACCTTACCACGAAGTGGAAGAATTGCTTGAGTCTTTCTATCTCTACCCTGTTTAGCACTACCACCAGCACTCTGTCCCTCTACTATAAATAATTCTTTTTCACTAGCCTTTTTACTTTGAGCAGGAGTAAGTTTACCAGATAATAATTTTTCAGTTTTCTTACCTTCTTTACCTTTTCTCGATTCTTCTCTAGCTTTTCTTGCAGCTTCTCTAGCTTCCTTCCCTTTAATAGCTTTACCAACTATTTTAGTAGCAACAACCTTATTTTCTTCTAAAAAGAATTTAAGTTTTTCTGTCGTAATAGCTTCCACTATAGCTCTAGCTTGGGGAGTACCAAGTTTAGCCTTAGTCTGTCCTTCAAACTGAAGTAAATCTTCTGGTATTTGAACAGATATAACAGCAGTTAATCCTTCTCTTACATCAGAACCATCAAAAGTCTTATCCTTACCCTTAAGTAAATTATTAGCTTTAGCATAATCATTTAATACTTTTGTAATTGCAGTTTTAAATCCAACTTCATGAGTACCACCATCAGTAGTCTTAACATTATTAACAAAAGATACAATGTTCTCTGAATAACTATCAGTATACTGGAGAGCTACTTCAACATTTATTTTGTCTTTTGTACTATTAAAACATAATACTTTATGTAAAGGATCTTTACTTTCATTTAAATATTCGCAAAAAGCTTCAAGTCCATTTTCATACATAAACTTTTCACTTTTACCTTCTATTTCATCTACTACTTCAATAGTAAGACCACTTATAAGAAATGCGCATTCTTGCATTCTCTCACATATCGTACTAAAGTTAAAAGTAGTCGTTGAAAATATCTCAGGATCCGGTTTAAATTTAACTGTAGTACCAGTTCTATTAGTATCTCCTACTCTTCTTAAAGGAACACTAACCTTACCACCATTCTCAAATTTAATATAATATTCTCCTCCATCACGTCGAGTAACTACTTCCATAACACTACTAAGAGCATTAACAACAGAACCACCAACACCATGTAATCCTCCTGATACTTTATATCCCCCTTCACTAAATTTACCACCAGCATGTAATACTGTATAAATAACTTCAGGCGTACTCTTACCAGAAGAATGCATACCAACAGGTAGTCCTCTGCCTTTATCGGTTACACTAACACTACCATCTCTATGAAGGACTATCTTTAAATGATTACCATACCCATTTAAAGCTTCATCAATAGAATTATCCACTATCTCCCATACCAGATGATGAAGTCCTCTCTTATCCGTAGACCCAATATACATACCAGGTCTCTTTCTAACAGCTTCTAATCCTTCAAGTATCTTAATCGAACTCTCATCATAAGATTCTTTTTTTGCCATATCTATCACATCCTATTAATTTCCATACTAATTTTATCATAAAACTTCTACTTCTTCAAGACACTTGTCACTATATTTGACATCTAAAACAAAAAAGATGTAGTTTTTTCTACATCTTAGTTTAAAGTACTTTCAAGTATGTCTTTAAATTTCAAGCAATCATCTAGACTATAGTTACTAATTAAACTAATAGCTACAGCATCATCGATAGTAACATTATGATCTATACCATATTTCTTTAAGCTATTTAACATACCAATAATTTTCTTATAATCTTCAATTGTATAAATTTGTCCATCAGATACTTCACGAGCCTTATCAATAATTTTAACGTCCTCTAGAACATCATCATCGACAAGCTCATTTAAAGATACTGTATTAATAGCAAGATTTTCCACTGCTCTTTTACTCTTAATATTTGCAGTAATTTCTTCAACTGAAGGACTCTCAATTACAACATTATCATTTTTATCTGGAATATCTTCCTTTTCAGAAACAGTTTCGTAAGCTACAGAAATATTATCTCGTTCTGGAACAAATTCATCAATTACTGAAACAACACTATTCTCTTTAGAAGATTCTTCTAAATTCTTTAATTTAATATAATTACTCTCATATACTTCTTGAGGATTAGATATATTATATACCGGATCTTCTTTATCATCATCATAATATTCTACAGGTAACTTACCATTTAATATATCATTAAATATATTATTTTCCGGAATAACTTCAACTTTTGGTTCCTCTATTTCAATAAATGGTGTTACTATCTTTTCCTCTGGTTCTTTTAATTCCTCAATATAATTAATCTCATATGGAGCGAAATCATGAACTAAATTAATAGATTTAGGTATATGCTTAGATATACGTCCTATAATAGGTTTATTAATAGTTTTATCTTTAGTAAATATATTATTTTTCCTATTAGAAAAATTTTCTATTAATACATAATCCTTTTCAGGATTTAAATTAATATTAACAACCTCTTTTGCCTTTTCAGAAATAGTTTCTACTACTTTTTCTTTTTTCTTACTAATTCTATCACATATAGAATTAGTAACATAAGCTATTATTAAAGAAGCTATCCATATTAAGAATATACTCATGCTTATTTCAAGTAAAGCAACTAAATTCTTATTAGTATATAAAGAGTTAACTGAGAAAATGTCTATTTTATTCTTAGCAACACTATTAATAATAATAACAAATATAATATTAGTTATAACAAACATTGTTTTATTAATAATTATATATACTCTCCTTAATTTAATATTAATTGTACTATATAGAAAAGCAATTAAAGTAATAACTAATGTACTAATATAAAGATATATAGATGGGAAGTAAATACCACTAAAAAATATTGTCATGAAATTATCAAATGTATTAGATAAAACTTTAATATTAGTCCAAATACTAATTAAGAATACTAAAAAAAGCGATAAAATTATAGTTATAGTGTATCTCTTAGCACTAATCTTTTTTAATAAATAAAGAACAGTAAATAATAACATTAAAATACTAAATATTAATACACCTTTAAAATCAAATAAAGAACCAAATAATATCTTTATTTTATCAATTGCAGATAAATACGTCATTTTCTCACCCCCTTATAATTAAATTATTCTACCCCTTTTAATTCTGATATATATACAGTCTGATGATTATTATCATCCTTAGTACAAGTAATAAGAGTTAATGTTGTTTTACTATTATTTCTTATTATTCTTATACTACCATCCTTATCTTCAAAGTATATTTTAGTAATAGTATAAATATACTTTTTATTATTATAGTGAATAATAATATCATCGCCAACCTCTAGTAAATATAAATTACTAAAATAACTATTATTATAATTACCAGAGTGTCCTGCGATTATAAGATTTCCTCTATCAGTATCAGGATAAGCCGATACTGGTAAAACATATAAATTAAATTTAACATTATTCAAAGTAGATGTTTTACTATAGAAACCCTTATATAAATTTATTTTTGGAATATCAACTATTCCCAAATACTCCTCATAAGTATAATCATTCTTAGGCTCTTCTACTGGTTCTTCAACTGGCTCCTCACTAGGAGTTTCCACTTCTTCTGGTTCATCTACTAAACCAATATCCATAGAAGAAAGTACTAAATTCATTTCACTAAATACAACATCCCTTTTATCTTTAATATAATTAGAAAATAGCAGAAGAGTACCAACTAATAATAGAGTTACTCCCGCTGCTATTTGGTATTTAAAATTAATTCTCTTCATTCTTTTTATAGTTTTTATAGATCATCATTGAACCAAATCCAATAATGATTAATCCAATTAAGGATGCTGTAATAGTTCTAAATGATGAAGTACTAGGCACTTCTACTTCTTCTGGCTTATTATACATAATAACCATACCATCAACAGTACCATCTTCTTTAACAGTAAATTCTACTGCCTCCTTACTTAATTCATATCCATCAGGTGCAATAGTTTCTATTAAAGTATATTTACCAGGATCTAATCCTTCAACCTTATGAGGTGCATCACTAGATATCCAAGCTTCAACTACTTCACCGTCACTATTCTTAATTTCAAGATATGCACCAGCAAGTTCTTTACCAGTAGTAATATCTTGTTTACTAATATAAACTGTTTTAGGTTCTTCTGGATAATTTTTCATAACGACAGGTTCTTTTACAGTACCATCTTTTTCAACAATAAATTCTACTGTTTCAGTACTTAATTTATATCCTTCTGGAGCTATAGTTTCTGTTAGAGTATATTTACCAGGAGCTAAATCCTTAATTTTATGAGGTGTATCAGTAGATACCCATTTATCTATTTGTTTACCTTTAGAATCCTTAAGTACTAAAGTAGCGCCAGGAAGCTCCTTACCAGTAGTGGCATCTTGTTTACTAATATAAACAAATTTATTAGGATAATTTTTCATTTCTACTTTAGTTACAGTACCATCAGCAAAAACTTCAAACTCAATAGTTTCAGTACTTAATTTATATCCTTCTGGAGCTATAGTTTCTGTTAAAGTATATTTACCAGGAACTAAGTTTTTAATAACATGTACTTCATTAGTAGAAGTCCATTCATCTACTACTGTACCATTAGCATCTTTAACTACAAGATGAGCTCCAGGTAATTCTTCACTAGTAGTAGCATCTGTTTTAGAAATTTCTACAGTTGTCGTAATATCTAATTTTAAATCAGCACTAGTATTAACACTCTTAGTTTTATCATATCCAGTAACAACTGATTGAATAGAACCATCAGATGGTTTATATACATATGCTGTATAAGTAGATCCTGTAGCACTAGCACTAACACTAATATTATTAGATAAATTCTTAATACTAGATACAGGAACCTTAACTAAGAAATTAGCATTAGGGCCAAATGTATTAGTTACATTACCATTAACATCAGTAATAATAGTTCCATTAGGTGCATTATTCAAAGTCACTGTATAATTACCAACAACACCAGTAGTACTAACACTAACAGTAGTTACATAATAACTCTTATCACCAGATAATTCAAAACCATTACCACTTAATTTAATAGAAGGATCAACATAAGAAGCATTTCTTGAGTTATATACAAGTTTAGCAACTTGTTGTACAACAGCATTCTTTTCTCCTCTATATGTACCTTTATTTAAATCAATATGAGTAAATATTGAATCATTAGGTGCTATTAAATACCAAATTGCAAGACCAGTAATATAATAATCTTTCTTATAATCGCCAGTAATATTATTACCATTTTTTATTATATAGGCAACTCTTGCATTCATAGTATTACTTTGTGTAAATGTACGAGTACCTGAAAAGAACCAATGATCATGAATCTCAGTACAATACACTAATTTACCAGTGACAGTCTTCTTATAAGCAAAATTTAAAGTACTCTCACTTCCTAAATAAGTAGACCCCTTAAGTAAAAACGAATCAGCACCATTGATCGAAATACTACTAGGAGCAGTCTCAGCTTTAACCGTTGTCATAAATAATGATGACAAAATAACAATAAAGCTAATTAAAATATTCTTTAATTTCATAAACAAAACCTCCCTTTGAAATCGGTTATATATACTAACACTTTTTATTTATTTTGTCAAGTACTTAGTCGAAATTTCAAAAGCGAGCATTTGTTCTAAAAAGAAAAAATCCAACAGGATTTTCTACTTATTACAATCAGTACAACTATTTAATTTTTTAAATACTCTCTCCATATAAGAAGTAAGTCTCTCTTTAAGATCAGATACTTCATCTTCTGTCCAATATTCCACTGCACTTGATAACCCACGAGTATCTAAAGATGTTTCATAATCGTTGCCGATTACTTCCCCATCAATATGAAAAGAAACATTAGGAACAAATATTCTAAGATTTCCTTCTTTATCATATTGAAGATTATCTCCTAATAGAGATACAATTTTCTTATAATTATCTGTATTATTAGTCCTATCTTCTAGTATATTACAATAATATATTTCATCAATTCCAACATCTAATGCAACATCATTTAAGTATTTTACATAAGCCTTACACCAAGGACATTCAGGAAAGCCAAGATATACTACTCCTGTTCCATGTTCCATTATTTTTATTATCTCATCTATATTTTTATAAACAAAAACATTATCTTCACTAACACTATCATACTCATTAGCAAATTTAACATTATCTTTTACTTCTCTATTCTTAAAAGAAAAGAACAATATAATTCCTATAACAATGACTAAAACCAAACCACCAATAATAAATAACTTTTTCTTCATTTTAAACTCCATTTCACTTACAATCATCATTCAAATTAAGAGGAACAGTATAAGAAGTAACAATTCCCTTCTCATTAGTACAATCTATTTCCAAATACAAACTATCCTCTGTATATTCAGTACATATCTTAGCATAACTATCCGTACTAAGTGTTACCTTCTTTAAAAACTCTCCCAAAGTAATATTATCATCATAAACATAAGAACTAATTTTAGTATTAATGCTATTATCTCTTTCATATAAAGTACACTCTATTTTTTTATATATATTATTATCTTCTTCACCACAATATGTAATATTAGTTACATATATTGCTGATTTATTCTTATTATAAGAAATACTACCAGATATATTAAAATTATCACAATTACTAGATAAAGTCTTAAATTCAAAATCACTACTCTTATTAAATAAAATAATAAGAAGAATAACTAAAATAACTATCATAATACCAATAATAATCCATTTAACAAACTTTTTCTTATTATTAGTATTATAT
>CAMUXV010000030.1 GCA_947164795.1 uncultured Caryophanales bacterium
AAAGATGTAATGCAACACTTGTATAGATTAAATGAATATTATGAAGTTAATTTATATAAAGGAACTTATTATAAAGAAACAGAAAAATTAGATATAGGACCACTTCAAAGAAATGAAGTACCTATTAGAGTATTCCCACTACAAAAAGATAATAACGGAGATAAAAATTGGTTATCTATGGGAATGCTTGCTACAAAGAATAACCCGAATGATATAAAGGTAAACATTAGAGATGTATTTGAAACAATACCTGATAATGTTACCGAAGAAGATTTTTAAAATGCGTGGTACGTTTTGTTGAACTTTTAGTTCAATGAAACTTGCGATAGCAATTTAAAAATTGATACTTTATGAACTTTAACCATTACGTAGTTTTGGTTATTGTGAAATAAAGTAAAACGGATTTTAAGGTGTTAAACCTTAGCCCACTGGATATTTTGTATGGAACGTACAAAATTCCTAGGGGGTTAGAAATTTTGGATGACCAAAATGGCCACTCTAGTGGTCACTTCTAGAAAGGAGGAAACTTATGTCAGAACTTGCTTATTCATTACATTTAGGTAGTGATAAAAATAGAAAAAATATATCTAAACAAAATGGTAAAAATAATTTAAGTGGAACAACTTCTTTACCAAATAATGCTATTCAAAATGTAAGACAATTATCAAAAGTTGATAAACATAATTATAGAAAATATGATAATGAACAAGACTTAATTGAAATAGTAAGAGGAACTTCTTCTCCACTTGATGATGTAAAAGAATTATATTTAAGTGAATTTGAAGAAGCAAGATTAGAATATAATTCTAAACAATCTAGACCTAGTCGTATGATAGATAACTATTTTGAAAATGTTTCTAATAATGAGAAGAAAGATCTTGCTTGTGAAATTATTCTTGAACTTGGAGATAAAGAATATTGGGATACTAAAGATGAAAACTTTAAAAAGAAAATGTCTGAAGTCTATAAAAAACAAGTTGATGATTTAGAAATGCTTGTTCCTAATTTTAAAGTAGCTAGTGCAATTATCCATTATGATGAAACTAGTCCACATTTACATATTGTTGGTGTTCCAATTAAATATAAAAATAAAAATGGCATGGAAAAACAAGTTGGTAAATCTGATGTATTTACTAAAGAATCACTAATAAGATTACAAGAAAAAATGAGAACTTTATGTATTGAAGAATTTAATCAAGTATATAGTTTAGATTCTACTTTAAAAGAAAAACAAAAAGGTAGAAATAGAGATATTCATGTATCTGATATGGATAACTATATCGAAATGAAAAAACAAATTGAAAAGAATACCGAAAACTTAAAACAAGCAAATAAAAAATCTTCAGAGTTAAAACGAAATTCTAAAGATATAAAAGATAAAATTGATAAATTAAAAACATCTAAATTAAATAAAGATAACTATATTTTATCAAAAGAAGATAAAGATTCTTTTATCGACTTTATCGAACAAGTAGATAATACTAATAAAGAATATGATAAAATACAAACTTTATCTAATACTTTAGTTAATGCTCATGAACAATTAAAAGATAAGAATAATAAAATTAAAACTCTATCAGAAAATAATGAAGCACTTAATTTAAGAGTTAAAACTTTAAATGACACAGTTAAAGAAAGGGATAATGAAATTTCATTTTTAAAATCTAAAATTTATGATTTAAAAAATACCATTAATTATTGGAAAGACAAGTTTGAAAAATTAATATCTTTCCTACATGATAAACTTCATAGTTGGTATGATAAAGATGATAAATATATTGATGTAGTTAATGATATGTATGAAGATAATGTATTAGATGACGATGACATTGAAGAATTAGATTTAAGCAAGGAAAAAGATGATTTTGAGAGATAATGATAAAAAAATGTTTCAAACAGCAAAAACCATGCTATAATGGAACTAGGAGGTGTATAGGAATGTACAAGGAATTAGAAAAAATGGACAAGTCTATGAAAATTTTGAGTGAAAATTTAATGCGTTATGGTAAGGATACGCCAATATATCAAAAATCATTAAATAATTTAGCAGCTCAATATCAAGCATGTAAAATACTCCTTAAACTAGCTGACGATGGTATTAATAACACATATTATTTTAAATATGCTGATTTTGATGAGATAGAAACAATATTAGCAAATGCTGGTTATTTAGAACAACCAAAGAAACCTGCAAGTCGTTAATATAATATTAATTATAGTGATTAGTTGTTTATCAACTATTCCTAAGGTTTCGGATATACTATTTGTCCGTACCAATATAACAATTACTCGAACAATAAGTTCGAGTTTTTTATTTAACAAAAATAAAAAAAGAACATACAATATCATAGGTGATACTATATGTTCAATAACTTTTTTAGATTTATGAGATGCTGCATAGGAATAAAATTATTAGCATTACTTGGAGTATTATTCCTATCAATAATTATTCTCTATCAATTCTTTATAACGATGTTTTCTCCATGTTTTGGAAGTATATTTATATTATTTCTTGAATACTGTTTGCTTATATGTGCAGGCTTCTATTTATTTTTCGGACTCTAAATCAAAGATAATATCTCTAAGTTCCATAGCCCTTTCAAAATCTAAATTAGAGGCAGCATTTCTCATTTCCTTAGTAAGATTATCTATCATATCTAGTCTTTCTTTCTTACTTAGTTTCTCTTCTTTTTCAATCTTCTTCTCTACTTCATTAGAAATAACTTCTGGGATATCTTTAATAATAGTTTTAGGAATAATTCCATGTTCTATATTATATTTCTCTTGAATATTTCTTCTTCTCATTGTTTCATTAATAGCTTCATTCATACTATCAGAAATACTATCAGCATACATGATTACTCTGCCATTAGCATTACGAGCGGCTCTACCTATTGTTTGAATTAAACTTCTAGTACTTCTAAGGAATCCTTGTTTATCAGCGTCCATTATGGCTATTAAACTAACTTCTGGTATATCAATACCCTCTCGTAAAAGGTTGATACCCACTACTACATCATATTTACCAAGTCTTAGCTCTCTAATTATTTTAAGTCTCTCTAATGTTTTTACTTCATTATGTAAGTATGCTACTTTTATATCTAAACTTTTTAAATAATTAGTAAGTTCTTCAGCCATTCTAATAGTTAAAGTAGTAATAAGAGTTCTCTCATTCTTTTCATTCTGTTTATATATTTCTTCTACCAGATTATCAATCTGGTTTTTCGTTCCTCTAACTTCAATATTAGGATCTAATAGTCCAGTAGGTCTAATAATTTGTTCTACTATCTCGTTATCTACTTTTTCCATCTCATAGTCCCCAGGAGTAGCACTAACATATATTACTTCATTTATTTTATTTTCAAATTCGTTAAATGTAAGAGGTCTATTATCTAATGCACTAGGTAATCTAAATCCATAATCAACAAGATTCATTTTTCTAGCTCTATCACCATTATACATAGCCTTAACCTGAGGAATAGTAACATGTGATTCATCTATTACTAATAGAAAATCTTTAGGAAAGAAATCTATTAAAGTATTAGGAGATTCCCCTTCTCCCTTTAAGGCAATATGTCTAGAATAATTTTCTATACCTCTACAGAAACCAGTCTCACTAAGCATCTCCATATCATAGTTAACTCTCTCTTCAATCCTTTGGGCCTCAATTAACTTATTATTATCTTTAAAGTATTTAACTCTTTCTTCTTTTTCTTCTAATATTCTTTCTATACTAATCTTAAGTCTTTCTTCATCAGTAACAAAGTGTGAAGCTGCAAATATAACCGCAGCTTTTTTATCTTTTAAGATATGACCAGTAACAGTATCCACTTCACTAATTCTATCTATTTCATCACCAAACCACTCTATTAATAATCCATTAGTTCTTTCATTAACTGGAATAATTTCTAAAGAGTCTCCCCTTACTCTAAAAGTACCTCTTTTTAAATCAAGATCATTTCTTTCATATAACATTTCAACTAATCTCTTTAATATATCATCTCTAGGTATCGAGTCTCCTACATTAAGAGTAAGCATTTTCTTTTTATATTCATCTATTTCACCTATACCATATATACATGATACCGAAGCTACTACTATTACATCATCCCTTGATATTAAATTACCAGTAGCACTATGTCTTAATTCATCTATTTCATCATTAATTGATGAATCTTTTTCAATATAAGTATCTGTACTAGGTACATATGCTTCCGGTTGGTAGTAGTCATAATAGCTTACAAAGTATTCTACTCTATTCTCCGGAAATAATTCTTTTAACTCATTATATAGTTGCCCAGCAAGTGTCTTATTATGAGCTAGCACTAATGTAGGTTTATTCACTTTTTCAATAACATTAGCAATTGTAAAAGTCTTACCAGTACCAGTAGCCCCAAGTAGTACTTGATGTTTCTTACCTTCATTAATACCTTTTACTAATTTGCTAATAGCTTCAGGTTGATCACCACTAGGCTTATATTTACTTACTATTTTAAACATAATTTTCCTCCTATATAAACAATCTCTTTTCTACTTCATTCATACACTTCTTATTAAATGATAATATAAAAAGTATTATAGCAACAATTAATAAAGATATTAAAGAATAATATGACCAATTTAAAGTAAATCTACTAATTGTATATAAATTAATAAGTCCATTAATTAGTATTAATGAAATGGCTACATATAATATAAAATATGATATATTTCTAAGAATATTTTTAAACTTAGAAATAAAATTAATGAACAAAATAAATAAAGCTCCAATAAGTATAAATGGACCAACTAAATATAAATACCAATTAAACCCTTTATTTAAATAGGCAATCATAAATAATAATAATTCCAAACTTAT
Organism: uncultured Caryophanales bacterium; assembly: GCA_947164795.1. Classification (GTDB taxonomy): domain Bacteria; phylum Bacillota_I; class Bacilli_A; order RF39; family UBA660; genus CAG-302. Next base: position 4,859 of record CAMUXV010000030.1, read on the forward strand.
AGTATTAATTATAAAACATAGCTTTCTTCTACCACTAACCAAATAAAAATAATGAGAAGACACAAATAAAAATGAAAATATAACATAAAAAGACCAACTAATCTTTTTATCAATAGCCAAATTACATATCATTGTAACAATAGTAGATAAAAATAAAATCAATATAATTAGTTTTGCAAAATATATAATAGATATATCTTTAGCTAAATACTCAATATCCATACTATAAAGGCTATTACTAGAATTATTATTCTTAACTTTCTCGCCACACAAAGGACATTTAGTTAAAGATGAATTTAATTTAACACCGCAATTTTTGCAAATCATATTTATCACCTATTACTTTCTATTTCAATTTCCAATCCCATTTTAACAAGTTTAGTAAAAAATAGTCTTTCAAATTCTACTTCTTTTATCTTCCTCGAAAAAGAAATATATAAGTTATCTTTATATCCAATTGCCCCAATAGATCCAGATTTACCTTTAGACTTTCCCAAAATAAAATTAATATCAGTAACATACTTTTCTATTTCTTTAGGAAGTTTAACAAAACCTATATTTGATAAAGTCGTAGATATATATCCATCTCCAACTTTATATTCTACTATTGACATTATTCTTTTCTTTATAAACAAAGGAATTATTCTTATAATAAAATTTTTTGCCAAATTAACATTAGCACTAATTTTCTCTGTCATTTTCTTTTTCGTAGTCATTTCTTTCATTTGTCTTTTAACAGTTTCTACTATTTCATCTAATGAATGCCCATTTTTATCACTATAAACGCCAACATTCACATATGAAGAAAAATTTCTAAAAGTATTTTTATTAAATACTTTTCTTAAATTAACAGGGACTGACACTTTAATGGGAACACTCTTAGACCTATTTTCTTTTCTAACTATATCCTCAATAGAATCTATTATAACCGCTGTTAAAAATTCTGTAATTGTGGCATTATATTTACTACAGATTTCTTTTAATTTATTAATATTAATTTTACCAGTAATAATATTAATAATATTAGCATTTTCTTCTATTCCTTTTATGTGATAAGCTCTTTTTTCTTTCTCCATTTTACCTGTTTTATCAGCACACTTTAAAAAGCAATCCTCTATTTCAGTTTCCAAAGGCTTATCTTTAGGATTTAATACTAAATTATTATATTTAAAAGATATAGAATATTTAAGTTTTAAATATTCTCCTATAAGTGTCATGATAAAAGTAAGACCACCAGTCCCATCAGTAAGGGCATGAAAGAACTCTACCGCCACTCTGTTACAATAAAATCTAACTCTAAACATATAATTCTTATTATCCTTCCAATGTATTCTAACCATTGGATTTTGATAATCTTGTCCAATTTTAGGTGTATCACTAATAAAATTTAGATAAAACCAAAAAAAGCCTTCTTTTATAGAATAATTAAATGTCGGAAATCTTTCCATAATATTATTTAATGCTTTTTGTAAAAGAACAATATCAACTTCTTCAGTTAAATCAACAGTAAACCTAAACATTGTCGCAATCTTTCTATTAATTATTGCAGGATAAATAAGCGCGGCATTATCGAATTTTAACCAACTTTTATTTTCAAATTTCTTTTCCATAAAATCACCCAAACATAAATATTATAACATTTATACATATTAAAAACAATGTTATAGAAAAAATAATCCCAACAAAGGATTATTTAAAATTAAACATTAACCATTCTGGTTTTAATATCATAAGTATTCCAAGAAGTAACATGATAATACCTCCTATTAAATGAGAATACTTAGTATATTTATTAGATATTGCTTTTATTTCTAATGTCTTCATAGCTATTACAAATATTATTATATCATCTATTAAGAAAAATAATATATAAAGTAACATATATAGTATATGTTCTGTAGTACTAAGATTATTTAGAGATAATACTTCAGTAAATATAACAGGAAGACCTAAACTACAAAGTAATTCTATTAAATTAACTAGAAAAGCTAATACCATAATGCCTAGTAGTGCTAATATAAATTTCTTTTCACTTACTATTTTCTTAATATAAGAAATAATTTTCTTTCTCTTCTTATCACCAGTTACTTCACAACCAACATCTTTCTTTATTGATTTAAAATAATTATACATATTAACTATTCCAAATATAATAGCAAATAAACCAATTAAACTTCTTACTAACGTAACTTTATTAATAAAAGAAGCAAGATTAAGCCATGAAGCCATAAATAAGAAATATACTAGTCCTGAAGTAATAATAAAGGTAAGACCAAGAGCCCACATCTTTTTCTTTTCTTTCATACCAAATAACATTGTAATTAAGAAAATAAGTATCCACATAGCACATGGATTAAATCCATCTACTAGTCCTATTACGATAGCAAGTAATGGAATAGATACATCTTTCGCCGTTATTTCCCCAAGTATTGGAACAGTATATGTTTCATCATCATAATTATCTTCTACTTGGTCATCTTCTAGTGCTTTACCTAAGTATACTCCTACTTTATCAGGACAACTATTTTCTAAACAGTGTTCTATTCTTTTAACTATTTTTTTGCTTATGCCATTACTATAACCAGTAATAACATAATCTCCAATTACTAAGTATGGAATACCATCAGCTTCAGAACCAGTAATTTTACCAATTTCCTCTAATTTACTAACATTTTCTTCATTATGCCACACCTCATATTTATATAAATGAATATTATCTTTATCTTTTAAATATTCATCAAAAAAAGCAATTTCATCTCTACAGTGAGGACATCCATCACCATGAAATAAATAAATATTTATTTCTTTTCCAAACACAATACTAGGTATTAGCATAAATAAAAATACTAATGTATAACTAAACTTCTTCATTATTAATAATCCCTTCTATCTCACTATAAGAGTGTTCTCCCTCTAATCTTTTTATTTCTTTA
>CAMUXV010000031.1 GCA_947164795.1 uncultured Caryophanales bacterium
ATAAAAATTTTAATATATAAATCCATTTTAATATTAGAAATAACCATCAAAACAAAAGATACAACTAAAAAAATTATACTAATTAATTTAAAATTTTTTTTTGTAAAAATATCTTCCATAATATTCCTCCAATAAATTTATACGAATATACTACCACTTTTTTCTTCTGTTGTCAAAAAAGTAGGTTTGGTTTATGCCCTACTTATATTATAAATTTATTTATTATTTATTTTTCTATATTTAAATACATATAAGTCTTATCAGTTACTACTCTTCCTCTCGAAGTTCTCTTAAGATACCCTTGCTGTAAAAGAAACGGTTCATATACATCCTCAATAGTAGAAGCTTCTTCACCAATTGAAGATGCAAGAGCTTCTAATCCTACTGGTCCTCCATTAAATCTTTCGATAATAGCCATAAGCAAATTGTAATCTGTTTCATCAAGTCCTATTTTATCTACTTTTAATTTATCTAATGAACTATTAAGAACATCTTCATTGATAATCCCATCACCATATACTAAAGCAAAATCTCTTACTCTTTTAAATAATCTGTTTGCTATTCTGGGAGTACCCCTACTTCTACCCGCTAGTAATCTAGCAGCTTCATCAGTAATTGGAGTATCAAGGACTTTAGAAGTCCTTTTAATAATTTGATATAATTCATCCTCAGTATAATAATTTAGTTTAGAAATAATACCAAATCTATCCCTCAAAGGACTAGATAAATCACCAGCTCTTGTAGTAGCACCAACCAAAGTAAAATGAGGTAAATTAATCTTAATATTTCTTGATGAGCCATCACTACCAACGATAATATCTAAATAAAAATCCTCCATTGCAGGATATAATATTTCTTCAATATATCTAGGTATTCTATGTATTTCATCAATAAACAGAACATCTCCTTCTTCTAAAGTTGATAGAATAGCAGCTAAATCACCAGCCTTTTCAATAGAAGGTCCACTAGCAGTTTTAATATTACTACCTAGTTCATTAGCTATAATATAAGCAAGCGTTGTTTTACCAAGACCAGGAGGACCATATAAAAGAATATGATCAAGTGTTTCTCCTCTCATAAGTGCGCTCTTAATAAAAACCCTTAAATTTTCTTTTATTTCACTTTGACCAACATATTCATCTAAAGATTCTGGTCTAATATTTAACGCTCTATCTTCATCGGTTTCTATACTACTAACTATTCTCTCACTCATTAATCTCCATCTCCTTATATATTGAAGTATATAAATCTTTTGGATTATTATCTTCTTCTGCTTCCAAAGTACTAATATCAGGTAAATCTTCTTTAGAAGAAAGTCCAAAATAATCTAAAAACTCATCAGTAGTTTTATATAATATCGGTCTACCTGGCAATTCACTTCTACCACATTCCTTAATTAAACCCTTAGCAAGTAACCTTCTCATAACATAAGATGAATCAACTCCCCTTAAAGAATCAACATTTCCTCTCGTAATAGGTTCATTATAAGCAATAATAGCAAGTGTCTCTAAAGCAGATTGTGATAAATTATTCGAACTAGGTTCTTCAAGTAATTTCTTATAATAATCTTTATGTTCTTCACATGTCGTAAGCTTAATCGTATTACCTAAAAAATTTATTCTAAGTCCTCTATTATTTTCTACATAATAATTCTTTAAATTAAGAACAGCATCTTTAGCTTTCTCTTCATCTATTTCTAATATATCCTCAATTTGTTTCAATGTAAGACCCAAATCACCCTGTACATAAAGTAATCCTTCAATAATACCTTCCATTATGCATCCCTCAATTCTACTAATATCTTATCAAAATTCTTATCCTGATTAACAACAATTTCACTTTCTTTTACCATCTCCAATATTGATAAAAAAGTAACAACTATATATGGTTTATTATATTCTTCAAGAAGTTCATCTAAATATACTTTTTTCTTTATATTAAGTATATTCTTAATACCCCTTTTTCTCTCTCTAACAGAATATTCTTTTTTAGTTATTGTAGTCTCCAATGGCTTATCAAGCTCCTGTCTTTCTAAAAAAGACTTAAAGGCATTAAGTAAGTCATTAACACTAGCTTCTCCCTCAACAACATTAGAAGTATAACCTTCTATTTTTTCAGGGCCTTTGACAAAAATATTTTTTCTTTCTTTTTCCAATTCTTTAAAAGAACTAGTTATTTCCTTATATCTCTGATACTCAAGTAATTTATTAATTAAATTTTCTTTAGTGATTTCCTCTTCACTATCATCTTCCTTAGTATTATCCATAGGAAGTAAACTCTTACTCTTCAAATACATTAATTCAGCAGCCATTACTAAATATTCTGAAGAAACATTAATATTTAAACTTTCTTCCCTTCTTATATATTCCAAATACTTATCTGTAATTTCCACTATATTTATATCAAATATATCCGTATTACCTTCTTTAACTAAATGCAAAAGTAAATCCAAAGGTCCCTCAAAATTACTAAGTCTAATAAAATCCATAAAAGACCACCATCCTAATTAATTGTACTAAATTTCTAATAAAAAGTCTATATTTTTATAAATGAAACCATATTAATTACCTAGTAAAATCATTATAAACATATAAAATATAAATGTCAATATCACCAAAGAAAGAAAGAAACAGTTGTACGTATTTTTTATAAAAAATGTAGCCTATTTGACTACATTTTTTTATAAAATAATATATTATACTAAAGTATAAGGAGGAACTTATTATGATAGAAATTCCAGAAGAAATAAAAAAAGAAGTATATAACATTGTAAATTATCTTGAAAAATATGACAATAAAGATAATTTATCATGGATAACAGTTTATAAAAAAATAATAAAAGAATTAGAAATAGCCCCCAAAGGAAAAGATAATATACTTTTATCTAGTACAATAAGAGAATTGACTAATCGCGGTTATGATATCATTAGTGAACCATTTAAATTAGAAAAATTTAGATAGCAAAAATCTTTAGGATTTACCTAAAGATTTTTTATATAACATTATTAAATTTAGGAAGTATTTCTTTTAATTTATTCTCACCAGTAACTTCGGTAAGTACTTTCCCATCATTAGTTTCTTCAGCAGTAACAAGTTTAAAATTGTTTTCAATATCTGTTTCTGCTGAATTCACTTTAGCAATATAGTAATACTCTATACCATTATCTTCTATTTTATCCAACACCAAATATTTTTCAGTATTTCCTAATTCTATAACTTTATCTATATCTAACATATTAATCTCCTTTAATTATTAGCCTCTGGAAATCCAAAATTATCTTCTCCATTATTTAGATTATCATTGATAATCGGTATATTTATATTAGGAAACTCTCCATGTTCTAATTTAGAATCAGATACGGGTATCCAAAATGAATTATTATCAGCAGATTCTTCTACCTTTGGAACTTCTAACTCTGGTACAGTATTATTAACTTCAAAATTTTGTTCTAATGATGCTTTAGCTGATTCATCCAATTGTGGTTGAAGTATTTCTTCACCGGCATCTTGTTTTTCATCAATAGAAACCTCAGCATTATCATTTCCTTCTACTTTGCTATTTTGAACCACTTCACTTAAAACAGGAATATTAGTCATTTCATCATGCAAAGAAACATTAAGTTCTGGATTTAATTTTTTACTAACTTTATCCCTAACACTAGCACCTTTCAATTTAGCTAAATTAACATTAAGAGTAACAGGAGCATCAACAACATTAATAATTTTATATGGATTATATTCCTTTATCACTAAATCTTGTCCCTCATCAGCAGGCAAAATATCCATATCATCATATGTTAATTCATTATCAGTACCATTATCATATAAATTATATTCTTTCAAAATAGCCAATATCTCAGGTTCCTTAATAACATCCTCTAATTCTTTTAATCTTTCTTCTTTAAACTCAATTCTACTAGTATAATTAACAATATTATCAAGAATACCCTTTTCAAAACCTAAAACCTTATTTTGTTCTAGAACTAATTCTTCAAATGAAACTAATATATTTTTCTTATCTAAAATGATATTATTTCTTTCTTCCAGCAATTCACCAATAGCGGTTCTTTTATCCAACAAATCATCAAATTCATCCTGAAAATCAATTACTAATTTATATATACTAAGAATTACTTCTCTATCTTTCCATAAAGAATAATTTTTATTAGCTTCTTCAATATATGACTCATATTCATCATTCATACCACTAGATACAAGGTTTCTGATACTCTCTCTCGTAATATCGAGAGTTTCCTTATTTTCACTAGTTTTTCTACTAACATCACTTAAAATATCATTAATTTTTTCTTCTTCTATTTCTTTGTAGTATTCATCATCACTAATGCATGTTACAAATACAGAATATAGTTCATCTTCTAAATCTTTATTTCTTTCAAAATATTCTTCTTTACTCTTTTCTTCTTCTTCAAGTTCATTTTTTAATTTATCAATTGATTCATTAATATCATTAATCTCCTTAGTAGTATCTAAATATCTCGTAATAAGTTCTAATCTGCCTTTCTTATTATTTAATTCTGACTCAGATACAATAAGTTGGAGATCTTTAATATATTTACCGGTAGTACCATGATACTCTTTTACTAAATCACTCCTCTTCTGTAATCTATTTTCAAGAAGAGTAATTAATTTTTCAAGTCTTTCTCTTTCCTTTTCCAAGGTTTTTTTTGGTGAAATAAGATTTTTTAATTCCTTTTGAAACTCATCATTATAGTAATTATCTATTTTTTTAGCATATTTTTCATAATTATCAGCAACATCTTCAGAAGTTTTCTCACCTTTAGCATTATCAAGTTTTATTCTCATTTCAAAAATTTTGCATAGATTTTCAAATGTCTTTATAGAGTTTCCTTCCATAGTATCTCACCTTCTTTTTCTTTCACATTTGGAGTTTCTTTATCTTCATTATTATCCAACAATTCAGGTTTTAAATTATTATTCTCAATAATTGGAATATCACCAAAGTCCTCCATAATATTAAATTTATTCTTTTCTTCAGCTTGTTCCTTTTTATCTTCAATATTTATATCATCAAAGTTAATTGATAAGTCTACTGGATTAGATGTCTCTACAAATAAATCTTTAGTTTTATCATCACTATTTAGCAAGTTATCATTTTTTTCATCATCTATAACTTCTTCAGTTAATTCTTCTAAAAGACTTTTTTCTTCAGGTAAACTCAATTTAATTTCTTCTTTGTTATTCAAAAAGTCATCAATAGTCTTTCCTTTAAATGGATTTTCTTTACTCTTAGTGCCAATAACAGTATTATCTTGAAGTTCTTTAACCTTGCTTAATCTTTCATGCTGTTCTTTCATTCTAGCTTCTTCAATTAATTTCTGCCTTCTCCTACGAGAAGCTTCAAGTTTTTGTTCTTCAAGTAATTTTGCCTGTTTCTCTTGATATTCTTTCTTCTTAGCCAACTTAAGTTTTTCTTCTCTTACCCTAGTTTCTGTCTTAATTAGTTCATCTAAAACATCTTTGAATTCTTTTGAGCTATTTTCATCCTCCAAAACAGTCATTCTTTCTCTCTTAGCTTGTCTTTCGTTCTTTAAGCTTTCATAAGTATCAAGATCCTGTTTTTGAATTTTAATAGTATTAAACTCTTTAGATAATTCTTCGTTAATCTCTTTATACAAGTCGCTTTCAGGTATTTCTTTTAATATTTCATCAATCTTTTCTCTTTTAGCAAGAAGTGAGTCATAGTCTTCTACTTTTTCAGCATATACTTCTATTAATTTTAAAGCATACAAATCTTCATGATATTTAGTATATTCTAAAGTAACTTCAGACAAGATATTATCACACTCTAAAATCATATTAGAATCATTTATTTCTTTAGCACTCTTTAGGTTTTCTTTAGCCATCTCAACTGCATACTCTAAAATAGAATGCTTATCTTGTATTTTATCCCTATTTGATGTTAAAGAATATATATCATATTTATGTAATGCACCATTTACCAATTCTTGCATCTTATTTTCTAATATATCATCCAATCTAGCATTTGCTTTTACATTACGAGAAGCCTCACTAATCTTTATATCAAGCGTCTTCATCTCATTCATAATATTATCTTGTTCTTCTTTGTTCTTTTCATATGTTTCTATTATTTCTAATCTTCTTTTAAAAGTAGAAAGTTTGTCTTCACCTAAAAAAGTAGTAAGTTCTACTGTTGAACCAGTAATTTTTTTATGTTCCTCTTTTCTTTCATCTAAGTACTTTCTTCGTTCTTCAACGATACTAATAATTCTTTTTAATCTAGATTTTTCTTCTTCAAACGAACCAGGTTCTTCTCCTAATACTTTCATATATTGTTCTTCATATTCCACATTAGTTTCGAGAAGTATTTGTTTTTCAATTTTATCTAATTGATCACATATTCTTTCTTTAGTATTTTCATTATTTGTTAATTCTAGACTACTTAGAAACATATCATATTGTTTTAACCTTCTAACAACTTCCCTATTAGTATAGTTCACGCTAAACCACCTCTAGTATAATTATAAGATTTTTGTCCCTTTTTGTCAATTGTTACGTATACTTTTATACACAATATTTTTAGTACTATTTTTATTTTTTTATAATCCCTGATATAAATATTAACACAACTAAACAATATAATATAATTTTGATGTCACTAACAAACATAAAGATAAAACATAAAAAACTGCTAAATAAACAAAAAATAATTTCACTTTGTATTAAATATCTTTTTATATTAATACCTTTATCGATATCATATAAATTATTCATTGATACCAAGTCATATACTTTTAGTAACAAACCTTCTATAAAAACAATAAATAACATTATATACTTGTTAGATATATTAAGTTTTAATATTAATACCAAACATAATAGAATAGTAAAATATTTAAAATATTTCTTATCATCTACTTTTCTGACAAAGAAATAAGTAAATATACAAGATGATACACCTATTACTGAAGAAGTGATGCCAACATATCTAATGCTTTTTTCAACAAATAAATACATAAACAGTGGTTCTAATGATAAAAATATAGTCTTCCCTTGTTCTAATATAAAAAATAATATTTTATTCTTGTCTATTTTATTATATTTAATACCGCTATCTTTAACTTTTATATCCAATTTAAATATAGGAACAATACTAATAATAGATATAACAACCACTATTGCTGAAAGAATAACAGTACTGGTAATACTTTCTATATAGCCAGATATAAGTGATGATATAATAATAGCAATATTCATATATATAACAATATTACCAATATTATTTTTTTTATCTTTATTAACTAACTCAATGGCCAAATAATGTCTTATACTGTGATAACTATAAGAACCTATACTATATATAACGCTAAATATAATTAAATTAATAATATTATTATTCATAATACTCATATAATAAAAACTAATACTAAAAACAATACTAGATATTATTAAAGCTCCAAAACCAGATTTTTTAATGGATTTACA
>CAMUXV010000032.1 GCA_947164795.1 uncultured Caryophanales bacterium
TTACTAAAGCAGCATTAGAAACTGATTCATTCTTATCTGCAGCATCATTCCAAGAGACTACTAGAATATTAACTGAAGCTTCAGTTAAGGGCAAAGTAGATAAATTACAGGGATTAAAAGAGAATGTTATTATTGGTAAGTTAATTCCTGCTGGTACTGGTGCTAAAGAGTATATGGATTTTGGTTATTCTTTAGAAAAAGAATATTTAGATGAAGATGCTTCTGAAGTATTAGAAGAAGAATTCTTAGATGATTAATTATTAAAGTCATAACTTTGGTTATGGCTTTTTTATGTGTTTAACCGCTAGCGCTAACTCATTAGCTAAAGCTAATTCGCGGATATACTGGTACTTGTAAATACCAGTATATAGATATAATACTGTGTATCAACAGAGGTGTTGATAAAAAAATATTGCAATTCTTGGCATTATTATAGTAAAATATTAATAGAGAGGAGTATGTTATGTTAGAGTATTTGAAGATTGCTGGGATAGCACTTCTTGTTATACTTGCTGCTAAATTTATACTTCATTTGGATTTGAAGAAAGTAATTGGGTTAATAGTTAATGCAGTTATTGGTATGATTGCTTTATGGCTTATTAATTTGACTGGTCTTGTATCTATTCCAATTAATATTATTACTTGTTTAGTAGTGGGTATATTTGGTGTACCAGGAACTATTGTGCTTGTTGTTTTGTCATTACTTGGTATATTTTAGTCATAACTTGTGTTATGACTTTTATTTTTTATGCTTGAATTATATATTTTTTTTTGATAAACTTATTATAGGAGGTTTAGTAATATGGCTTTTTTTGATAATTTTTATCGTGATTATAGGAAACTCAATAAATTGATTAAAAATAATGATATTAGTGGTATTGTTAGTTATATTGAAGGAAAAGAAAAGAATGAAATAATTGAAGAATTACTAGAGGAAAAATACGGTGTTAGTAGTGAAAAATTTCTAAGAATTTTTGATAAAAGTGGTAATATTATGTATAATTCAGATGATATTATTTTGACTCATGAACTTGTTTTTAATTCTAAGATAAGAAGTTTAATGGTTAGAAGTGATTTAAATTGGAAAGATAATTTTTCTGATATTCAAAGAGATTACATTAGTTTTTCTTTAACTAATTCAGTATACGATAATATTTTAAATATTATTTCATATTCAAATACAGATGAATTTTTAAAAAAATATTTTAATCATGGTTCTTTAACTAAAGAATTTTATGATGATATTTTTTCTATTTATTTTAGCGATAATTGCAAAAGTCTTTTAAAAGATCCGGAATTAAGTAAAAATTGTAGTAATATAGAAATAGGATTATTAAATATGCCTGATGATGCTATGAATCAGTATGGTGATTTTGTCTTTTATAATTATGCAAAAAATAATATTATAAAGAGGGAGGATATTGAAAAATATTTTGATGGTAAATCTTTTACTGAAGATTTTTATGGAAAAGCTATTTTTATTCCGGAACTTAGTAATCAGATATATGAAGATTTGAATAAATATAAAAAAAATTATAATGAGATACAATTAGCATTTATTGAAAAGTTTCATGGTGATTATAATATGTTAGATTTGTTTTCTAAAAATGGAATTAACTCTGATACTTTGAATGATTTTTTTATGATTGAGAATAATCAATTGCAGTTGAGAAAGAGTGGATTTAGGATTTTATATGATAATAAAGCATGGAATATTATAAGTAACTTTAATATATCAGATAATAAGTTAGATGAATATGGTATTAATTCTAGAGAAATATTTCTATTTGATTATTATAAGAAATTGGGTAATGAAGAATATAGAAAATCATTTTTAAAAATATTAACTGAAAAAAAAGAAATAATGTCTTTTACTGATGATGAACTAAATGAATTTTTAGAATTATTTAATAAAATATCTATGAAATTGGATAAATCTAATTCTTCAGAAATGGTTAAGTTTAAGGGAGATATTATTTTACAATTGATGTCTGTTGGTAATCCTGATGAATCTCTGAATTTAATTGATGATGTATATTCAAAGAATAATTTGCCGGACATTGGGAAATCTTATTTAGTTTTTAAAATCTTACATTCTGATTATAGTAAATTTAATTTAGATGATGAATCTTTAGTTTCTCCAATTCTAAAAAATATAAATGGAGATTATAAAAGGGATATTGTTATTTTTTCAGATCTTTTGAAATGCGCATTAGGATCTAATAATAGGTCTGTTAGGAATTATTTGATGAATATTAAAGAAGGAAATGAATTGTTTTTAAATATTTCTAATGGAAAGATTACTCTAGAAAAAATGAATGATGATGAAAAGGAAGTATTAAAAATTTTTACATCGCATCTTAATACTTTGTATAATAATTCAAAGGAGGGAAAAATACATCCAAAAAAATTATTGGGTGATTTGGAGAAAGATTTAGATGAATTAATGCCAATGTTTTCTACTACTGATAGATATAATTTACCTGATAGAATTGTTAGGATGTTTGGATATTATGCTGGTCTTAAATCTTTTGATGATGCATTAAATTATTTGAATGCTAGAAGAGACTATGCCGATAAAAAAGGAAGAATTAATGCTCATAATATTATGAATGGTGAGTTTAATTTAAAGGTTGGGGACTTTGTCAAGGGACTTAATGACATTAATTATTTACCTACAATATTACAAAATGGTTCTGTTGCAAAAGAATTTTTATGTGTTGGTGCATCTAGTGATAGTACTCCTCTTGATACTGATTTGTCGTATATCACAAATGAATGTAATAATTTAAATGATAGTATTTCATCAACTATTGCAAGTAATTATGGTCCTATTTGGTTTGCTTTAAAAAATGATAATAGATTTACAATTACTAGAGATCAAAATGGTGAAAAAGATAATTATAATGTTAATAAACTTGAAGCTTTCCAAACTTTAAAAAAGGGTCATTATGGGATAAGAACTGGGTTTTCTTCAAGTGACGTTGATTATATAATTGTGGATAATGTTGGAATTGATAATTTACTTCCTCAAATAAAACATTATATTGCATTAAATGGCTTTTATATTCCAGTTGTTGATAAAAATAATGGTAAATTAGTTTTTGCTCCTGATGAATATGATAATATGAGGCAAAAAATGAGTGGTTTAAAACAATACGGTGCTGGTGATTTTATATTTTCTGATAATTTATTATTTGATAAGAAAATTAACGATATTGTTAATAATATTGATGATTATATTAATGATGCAAATAATAAGAGGAGTAAAATCTATGAAGTTGTTGCGAAGGTATTAAATGAGAGTGGTTTAGATTTTAAAGATAAGTTTGATTATGATATAAGTTTAGGCAATGCTCAATTAATTGATACTGGATCTACTGGTAGAGGAACTAGTACTGGTAAAAGTTCTGATTTTGATTTTATTTTAAGAATTGATAGTAATGTTAATAAAAAAGAAATAAGAAAGAAATTAATTGAGGCATTTAATGCTTCTTCTGAGGATATGTCTAATTTAAGAATGAAGAATATAAATATTGATGGTTTAGATGAATCTATTGATATTGATATAAGTTTTGTGAAAAAATCTGAAACTAATTATTATAGTACAGATAATGCTTTAAAGGATAGATTAGAGCAAATTAAAAAACAAGATTATAATAAATATAAAGAGGTAATAGCAAATATAATTTATGCAAAGGAATTTTTAAAAGAAAATCATGCATATAAACCTGAGCATTCTCGTGATCAAAAAGAAGGTGGACTTGGTGGTGTTGGTGTTGAAAATTGGATACTTCAAAATGGTGGTTCGTTTTTAGATGCTGCTAGAAGTTTTTATGAAACTGCTAAAGGAAAATCTTTTGAAATGTTTAAAAAGGAATACAAGGTTTGGGACGATGGTATTAATTTTTATACTGGTAAATTTGATGAATTTGTTTCATCTAATATGACGGAAAAAGGGTATAATAAGATGGTTGATGCTATTGAAAAATTTTTGAATAAAATTAAAACAAACGAAATGAATTCAAATAGTTATTCTTTTACTAATAGTAGAAATTTAGTTGATACTGATGATTTTGTTGAGGAACAGACAACTTCTAGAGGAAGATAATTTGTATTATTTTAGTTTTTAGTGTATAATACTTACATGAGGAGATTTTATGAAGATTGAGAAGTTGAATAAAGAGAATATTAAGGACTTTTTAGGAGATTTAAATATTGAAGATGCTTATTTAGAGAATAATGTTAATAGGTTAGAGGTATTTGGTATAAAAGAAGAAAATACGTTCTATATGGCCTTTGAAATGGTTTTAGATGATGATAGAATTGCTATTAAATATATTAATAGTAAGATTAGTTCTGATAAGTTTTATGAATGCATAGAGTACTTAAATAATAGTTTAGTAGTTAATAATCATTTAATTATTAATATTTATGATAAGTATTATAGTGATATATTAAGTGAAAAATATAGATGTAAAGATGAATATGTATCTTTAAATGGTAATGTAATAGATAGTAATAGTTTAAAAGAAGAATATGCTGAGATTGATATGATGAACATTAGATATTATACTTCTAATGGAAATGTTTTATGTAATTTAGTTAGACAAAATATTCAAGATGAAAATATTATTAATAGGTTGAATGAGTATTTTAATAATATGAATTATAGTAATATTGCATTTATTATACATGATTTGTTAGAGGGAATATTTGAAGATTTAAACTATAAAGTTGTATATAAGAGTTATGTTATTGAAGATTAACTATTATGGTTAATCTTTTTTTTGTTGATTTTTTAATTTCTATGTAGTATTATTTTAATAGATAGGAAGAGTGTGATAGTATGTATAAAGAAAAGAAAATATTTATACTTGGTATGGCTAAAAGTGGCTATGAAGTGGCTAAATTATTAGCTAGTGATAATAATATTTTTATAACTGATATGAAAGAACAAAATGAAGAACAAGTTAAAGAGTTAGAAAATCTTGGCGTTACCTTTAAAATACTTGATAATCCAGAAGATTATATTGATGAAAGTTATGATTTAATGATAAAAAATCCTGGTATTAAGTATGATCATAAATGTGTCGTTAAGGCAAAGGGACTTGGTATTCCTGTTGTTAATGAGATAGAAGTAGCTTATCACTATATAGATAAATCAGTTAAAATAATTGGTGTAACAGGTTCAAATGGAAAGACTACTACTACTAGTATAATATATGAGATAATGAAAAAAGCTTTTGGCGATAGAGTTATTTTAGCCGGTAATATTGGAACACCTCTTTCTCATTATGCTAAAGATATTAAGAAAAATAGTTATTTAGTAATGGAAATATCTGATCATCAATTGTGTGATATGTATGATTTTAAGACTAATGTATCAGTTATTACCAATATATATGAGTGTCATACTGATTTCCATGATAGTCATGAGAGGTATGTTAATACTAAGAAAAAGATTTTTATGAATCATACTGATGATGATGTTAATGTTATTAATTATGATAATTATGAAGTTATGGGTATTACTAGGGATATTAATGGTGTAAATAAATATTTTTCTAAAAATAGTGAAGAAGATTGTTATTATAAGGATGGACTTATTTATTATAACGGTAAAAAGTTAATTGATGTTAGTAGGATTATACTTAAAGGGGAGCATAATTATGAAAATATTATGTGTGCTATTCTTGCATGTAAAGTATATGATGTAAGTGATGAGGATATTATTTCTGTAGTAGAGTCTTTTGGGGGAGTAGAACATAGACTTGAATATGTTGGTAGTATTAATGGAAGAGAAGTATATAATGATTCTAAAAGTACGAATGTAGAATCTACTAAAATAGCTTTAAGTAGTTTTGATAAGCCTACAATACTTCTTATGGGTGGTACTGATAGGGGTCATTCTTTTGATGAATTAAAGCCATATTTAAAGAATACTAAACTTATAGTTACATATGGTGAAACTAAAAATAGAATTAAGGATTTTATGAATAATATTGGTATTAAATGTATTGTTGTAGATAATCTTGTTTCTGCTGTAAAAGAGGCTTATATGAATTCTCAAAAGGGAGATATAATACTTCTTAGTCCGGCATGCGCTTCTTGGGATCAATTTCCTAATTTTGAAGAGAGAGGTAAATTATTTAAAGATGAGATTCTTAAATATAAGGATAATAATGATTTCTTTTTAGATAAGAGTAAAAATATCTATATGATAGGTATTGGTGGTATTAGTATGAGTGGTATTGCTGATATTTTAAAATCTTGGGGATATAAAGTAAGTGGTAGTGATAGGGTAGAATCTGATATTGTTAAAAAACTTAGAGATAATGGAATTAGAGTGTATGTTCCTCAGACTGGAAGCAATATTGGTGATAATATAGATTTTATTGTTTATACTGCCGCAATTAAAGAAGATAATCCTGAAATGGTGGAAGCTAAAAAAAGAGAGATTCCAATGATGGAAAGAGGAGAATTCCTTGGGGAAATTACTAAATTGTTTTCTGATACAATAGGAATAGCAGGTACTCATGGAAAAACAAGTACTACTTCAATGCTATCTTGTATTTTTTTAGAGACTGATATCGATCCTACTATTCAGGTTGGTAGTGTCCTTAATAATATTGGTGGAAATTATCGAGTTGGAAAGAGTGATACTTTGATAATTGAGGCCTGTGAGTATTCAGATAGTTATTTATCCTTTAAACAAAGGAGTGCTATCGTTTTAAATATTGATAATGATCATTTGGATTATTTTAAAAATTTAAATAATATTAAAAAATCTTTTTATGAATATGTTGGTCACTTACCAAATAATGGTTATTTAGTTATTAATTATGATGACGAAAATTCTAGTGAATTACCTAATCATACTAAGGCTAATGTCATTACTTATGGTATTAATAACAAGGCTATGTTTATGGCAAACAATATTTCTTTTAATGAAGAAGGATGTGCTATTATTGATGTTATATTTGGAGGCAAAAATTTAGGAAGTATTGAGTTGGCTGTTCCAGGCGAGCATAATGTTTATAATGCACTTGCTGCTATTGCTCTTTCATATATGTATGGTATTTCTTTCGAAGATATTAAGGTTGGATTGAGTAAATACAGGGGTGCTTCAAGAAGAATGGAATATAGGGGAAAGTATAATGGAGCTGATGTATATGATGATTATGGACATCATCCTACGGAAATAGAGGCTACTTCTTTAGCGATACTTAAGAAAAGACATAATAATTCTTTTGTTATATTTGAGCCTCATACTTATTCTAGGGTTTATAAACATAAAAAAGATTTTGCAAAATCACTTAGTGTTTTTGATAATATTATTATTACTGACATTTATGCTGCTAGAGAAAAAAACGAATATGATGTTAAAGTAGAAGATATTATTGATGAATTAAGAAAATATAATAAAGA
>CAMUXV010000033.1 GCA_947164795.1 uncultured Caryophanales bacterium
TAAAGAATAAGAAGATAATTGAAATAAAAGATATTACTATAGTCAGTTTATTAGTCAAATTAAAATTAAAATACTTTGACAATATTAAATTAATTAATTTAGAACCATCTAAAGGAATAATTGGAAGCACATTAAATATAAACATACTTTTATGATATAGATAAAATAAATAATAAATATATTCCCTAATAATACTATTCTTATATAAAAAAAGTACTAATAAATAATATATAGTTTGAAATAGTAATCCTGAAATAGCTACAATTATATCATTATTTATATTAGTATTAACTTTCTTATTTACATTAGTTAATCCCCCATAAGGATATATAATTATTTTATCTATTTTATATTTAAAATATAAAGAAGATATCACATGACCAAATTCATGGATAATAATAATTGAGGTAAATATTATTAAGTTAGAAAAATGACCCGTTATTACTAATCCAAAAGCCATTATTAAATATGTATAATGAAACTTAAATTTAGTTAATATATTCTTCATAATCTAAATATTTATCATCTTTACTAAAAACTAAATACAAGTCATTAGAGACTTCTCCAACAATTGAACCTTTCTCAATATAATCATATATCTTTAATGATGTATTAGAAATATTACCATACCAATAATATATTCCATCTAATGACTCTATTATTATAGTATTACCATAATGTTCTTTATATCCAATAAATACAACCATACCATCTTCCATTGAAGGAACAACATATGATGATTCCACCTTTAAATGAACGCCATCATAATATTCTTCCTTAGAGTTGTAATTTATTTTTTCATTAAAAACTAAAGAAGTATTTTCTTCTTTTATTTTAGGAAGAACTCCCCCTAAATATTTATTATAAATTTTTTTTATTTTAGTAAATGATATACTATCACTATAAATATATTTATCAATATATTCTTTTAATTTAGTATTTGATTTATAAGAAATAGCAATAGATAAAAAAAGTATTATAACAATCATTATTCTAATTAATAATCCTCTAAAATAATTCTTTTTAGGTTTACTTCTATTAATAATATTTTTATACTTGCTAAGATCTATTTCATTCATTATTATCACCAATAAAATATATGCAAAAGATAGAAAAAAAGAAGTAAAATTATTTTTTACTTCTTTTTTTAGAATATACTTGTGTTACTTCCTTTCTCGTTAAAGGTATCTCAATTGTTCTATCTTTAAATAATTCTTTTTCCATATCATTTAAATCATCATAAAGATAACATAAAAATCCTTTAATACTAGTTCCTCTATTTGAAACTAAAGGAAGTTCAGCTAAATAATAGTTGTCAGTACCATTTTCTCTCCATAACATAACAGGCATGCAAGACATATTTCTACTTTCTTCAACAGTTATATTATCAACTGGTTCATGATGAATTTCCCCATTTCTTATCACTTCTTTATATATTGTATATGGTACTATTTTTGTTTGATAAAGTTCCATAATATTCACCTCCCCGAATGGCTTATATTATATCATAAATATAAATTATTTCAAGTATCTAATTTTAATATTATTATTAAAATCACCATCGAAGAATATATTTTTTATATCCTTCGTATCATATATTAATACAAGGGAACCACTATCAATATACATTTTAATTATATTATCAAAGTCTGTAACTATTCTATTTATATATTCATCTTTTTTTCTCTCGATATCTTTTTTAGTAAATGATATATTAGTATTTTTATCAATTAGAACTTCGTTTTCATCAATAAGTATATCATCATTAAATATTTTTTCACCAATATAATTCTTTGTATAATTATATTTATTTAGCATATCATCTGTAGATAATACTTTATTTGTTTTTAAATCAAAATTATAAGTTATAATATAATTTCTTATATTATCATCATAAATACTTTCATCAAAAACAAATTCAATTTCATAATATACACTAAGTATTGTGCCATTAATAATTGTTTTAATTTTACTATTAACAGCATTTAAATTAGAATGTTCTACTTTTAAAATTTCATTGTAATATCTTTTGATATAACCGATTAATTCTTCTTCACTCTTTATAAATTCTTTAGTTAAATTCTCATCGATATTTTTAAATGTTACTCTATCAACATTAGTTCTTCCAAATACATCACTATAATTATCTAATGAAACTGATGAAACAGTAATATAGTTATTAACCTCATAATTTATATAAGAATTCTTTTCTTTTACTTCTTTATATCCTTGATATTCAAATAATTTATATAGAAAAACTCCCATTAATATTAAAAATAATGCTCCACCCATTACTAAATATTTTGCTTTTTTATCACTCATAATAACCTCTTTTCTAAATATATTATAGTATAAAATTACTTAATTGTAAATAAAAAAGTCTATCGTTCGAGATAGACATAATTACCTGTAATATCGTTCTTTTGTTCATTAACATTAATAATTACAAGTGTTGAAATTATTAATAAAACATAGAATACTATTACTCCCTTATTTTTCTTTAACATTTTCATATCTATCATCTCCTTACATCATTATAATAACACATACTATTGTTCGTGTCAATATCAAAATTAAAAAAGTGCGAATATTTGTTTGACATTTGACACTTAGTGTGTTAAGATATTAGTGAAAGGAGAAGTCTATTATGAATAAAATAAAGAAAGAAGATAGATTAACTAGAAGACAAAAAGAAATACTTGAATATATAAAGAAATTTTCCGCAAGTAAAAAATATCCTCCTTCTATTAGAGAAATAGCTGCTAACTTTGATTTAAGTTCGCCCGCTACCGCTCACGTTCATGTAAAGAAATTGATTGAAAAAGGATATTTAAAAAGAGGTAAAACCAGTAACCATTTATTAGAATTGCAAGTACCAAATGAATTTGAAAGCAAAAGTGATGATGTTATTACTGTACCACTACTTGGTAAAGTAACCGCAGGTAATCCTATTGAGGCTATTGAAGTGCCTAATGAAGTAATTAGTCTTCCAGCATACTTACTTCCAAAGAAAAAAGAAGTATTTACAATCAAAGTAGAAGGAGATTCAATGATTAATGCTGGCATCTATGATAAAGACATTGTCATTGTTGAAAGAACAAGTAATGCTAAAAATGGTGATATTGTCGTTGCTATGGATGAAGAAAATCAAGTTACTATTAAAAGATATTTTAGAGAGAAAGATTATATTAGATTACAACCAGAAAATGATTATATGCTTCCTATTATATTAAAAGAAGCTACTATTCTTGGTAAAGCTGTAGGATTATATAGAAAATTTTAACTAAAAAAGAAGCTACTTAAGTAATAACTTAAGAGCTTCTTTTATTTGACTATCTAATTCTTTACTAGTATCTACTTTTTTAATTACTTTATTAATATCTACTGTTTTATATCCTAAACTAGTTAAAGCAGATACTAGTTCTTCACTGTGATCTTCTTTCTTAAAGATACCAGTATTAATAGTGTTTAGTTTTCCTTTTAAATCGAGTATTACTTGTCTTGCCACTTTATCCCCTATCTTAGGGAATTTCTTCAAGTAATTAATATTTTCTCCTTCAATAGCCTCTTCTAACAGACTAATATTACCAGTAGCAAGCATCGGAAGAGCCATTTTAGGGCCTAATCCTTTTACTGATATTAATTTTAAAAATAAATCTTTTTCTTCTTTATTTTTAAATCCATATAATGTATATTCATCTTCCCTTACATTAGCATAAGTATAAATAGTATAATCTTTTTCTAACATATATGCATAAGGATTTGGAACATATATTTGATATCCTATTCCATTATTATCGATAATAACATAACTAGAATTTATTTCTTTAATTGTACCGCTTATATAACCATACATTATTTCATGTTCCTTACATCTTTACTAGTTACATTTTTAAACATATTATCATCGATATCTTTTAGCATATTACTCTCTCTATTTATTTTATCAATAGCTTCTTTAATCATAATACCAAGCATTTCTCTATAATCAATATTCTTATCATCAAATAAATGATGAGAAAAGAAATTAGGTATAGTATTAACTTCATTTACATATAACTTCTTATTCTTATTATCATAAATAAAATCTATTCTAGCTACTCCACTTAAAGCTAATACTTTATATACTTCTTTAGCAGTCTTTCCTATTTCACTAGTAAGAATTTTAGATATATCAGCAGGATATATTCTTTTATATGTTTCATCACTATCACTATCCTTACGATATTTATCATAATAATTACAAGGAGAATCTTTAATAATTTCTTCTACTACTGAGTCTATTAGTTTACCTTTACTTAGAAGTACTGCTACATTATATTCACTTCTGTCTGTTAGATATTCTTCTACTAGTACTCTATCATCTTTTTCCATTACTTTTTCAATAGAAGATTCTAATTCTTCTTTTCTATTTACTACTTCAATACCTATACCACTACCAAGTCTCGCAGGTTTTATTAGTAATGGATATGATAATTTATCAATTCTTTTAAATATTTCTTCTTTATCTAATCTATAATCAGTATAAGTAAATGATGTATAATCCACTACTGGAAGATCATTATTTTCTAGTACTTCTTTCGTAAATATCTTATCTTGACATATACTAGAAGCATAGATATCACTACCTACATATGGAATACCTAGTGTTTCTAAATATCCAATAATACTTCCATCTTCTGTTCTTTTACCATGTACCATAGGAAAAGCAAGATGGATTTCTTTTACTTCTTTCTTTATTAATCCAGTACTTTCTAAGATAAATTTACCATTTTTATTTATTAAATTTACTTTCTTTGCATATCTTCTTATTAAATTAAAATCTTTATAACTATCTATATATCTTAGCATACCACCTGTATACAGTTGTAAATCTTTAGTTATATATATAGGAACTACTTCATATCTTTCTTTATCAATATTATCCATAGCCTGAATAGCAGTTAATACTGATAAGTCATGTTCTAAGCTTCTTCCTCCAAATATTACTCCAATACTTATTTTCATTTCTAACACCTCTTATCTACATTATATATTATTTTCTTATTTTTTTAAAGAGAATTATTTAAAAAGATTATGAATTTACACTTAATTCATAATCTTATATTATTTATTTATATAACCGCTTACGCTACCCGGATTAACAAGTTAATCCTCCCTTACCTTTTATTAGAAGAATCATTTATATCTTTAAACGACTAGTTTTCAAAGAAAGTAATCTTTCCTTAAAAAAGCCTTAATTATTCCTCTATCTCCGCATCCAGCGATGCCATCCGAGGCGTGCTTAGCGCACTCCAGATGGTAATTATAATCCACTTAAACATCTATTTTTTCTATGATAAGATGAATGGGTCGGATTGGCTACCATTTCCAGAGGAAATGGATACGCCTGATTTAAGGAAGACTGCAGGACGGACCGCAGAGCCAGTGTCAGCATGGCCACCGGTGAGAATACCACCGGTACCCACAAGGAACACATCGGTAGCAATGTCAGAATTAGCGCGCGAAGACATTGTCCACTCAACTCTTCCAATAGATAACCAATTTGAACTTGTACAACTTGAGTAGTTATTTAATGTCTGATTACACTGTGATAAATCAGTTGCATATCCATAGTCACTGGCACTTATTAATCCTACTTTTCCATTCCATGTATTTGTTCTTGTTACTGTATCATCACACCATCTAGTACCTTGAGTACATATCTTGCCCATATTTCCTCTTTCAGCAGTATAGTGAGCATCAGCGTATGATTCTTGATCATATGCTCCTGTATACCATGTTGCTGTATCAATTAAACTTCTTTCATTTGCTGTAAGTCCTGTATTTGCAAAACTAACATTCGGTGTAGTAGCATTTTCTGATCCAGTATATACTGTTCCTGATGATGCTTTATTCCAATATAAGCTGTTATTTACACTTTCACTTTCAAATTCGGGATTAAGTAGTCTCATTAAATCTGCACCTTCATAACTTCCTGATGGTCCCCATTGATTGATTCCCCATCCAGAATTACTACCAGTAGTTCTTGCGGATGTATCCCATGATAAGTTAGTAGTACTAATTGGAGCATCTTGAATTAGTTTTACTTTTCCATCGAAGACCCCTATTACTCTCCATAATTTCTTTTGCTCACCAGTAGCGCAAAATTCTGCTACTGTAGAATATTTATTATTTGTTCTTTCTTGAATTTGTTCACTAGTAATATTCTGCTGTGTTGCCCAATTATTACATGCAGTAACATCTGCAAAAGGTGCACCATAACTTGTCCAATTTCCACCTGTATAAGAGTCTCCTAGCCATACGTAGTTATTAGGATCTGCTCCATAATATCTTAGATTTCCTGTATTTGATGCACTACTACTAGAACCAAATTGGTCTCTCATTAGTCCTACACTTGATGCTAGAGTATATGTAATATTATTTACTTCAGTAGTACTCTTAGTTGCATTATTATATAAATTAGTTATATATTCTACAGCATCATCTAAGAAGTTAACTTTTACTTCTCCTCCC
>CAMUXV010000034.1 GCA_947164795.1 uncultured Caryophanales bacterium
TTAGAAGAAGTCATTCTAAATAATAGTTTTGATAGAGTATTTTTACTTGATTATTTAAATATTAATTATGTAGAAGAAGATAATTTTATATATAATATTAATAAATTATTAAAATTAGGATATAAATACGATGATGTAAATGTTTTCTATGATAAATTACCTGATAGTATTAATGTTATTATTGATAATGTATATGATAAAGATATTGTTAATTATTTAACTTTAAATTATTTTAAAGAAGATTATTTAGATAGATATATTAAATATGGATCTTCTATTGAAAGTTTAAAGAGTGTTTATGATGTTACTGGTATTATTAATAATTTTAATTATGAAGATGATGTTACTTATGTTAATGCTAATTTAGATAAGGATTACTATAGTAGTGATATTAATGTAAGTAATGAAGATGCTATGAAAATAGATATTCTTGTTAATAAATATCATAAACTTGATAGTAAGTTTGAACCTAGTGATTTAGAAAATATTAATTATAAATATGCTTCTGGTACTCAAAGAATGCGAAAAGAAGCTAAAGAGCATTTTGAAGAGATGTGTGCGGATGCTTTAAAAGAAGGATATAAGATATATGCTGGTTCTACTTATAGAAGTTATGATTATCAATCTGGTTTATATAATAGATATGTGGCTAGAGACGGATTTAATGCTGCTGAAACATATTCGGCTAGAGCTGGATACTCTGAGCATCAACTAGGACTAGCAGTAGATATTCTTAATCATAACTGGGAGTTTATAAACGAAAACAATACTGAATATACTTGGCTTGTTAATAATTCTTATAAATATGGATTTATACTTAGATATCCTAGGGGTAAAGAATATATTACGGGATATATGTTTGAAGATTGGCACTTTAGATATTTAGGAGTAGAACTTGCTAAAAAAGTTAAAAATAGTAATCTTACTTATGATGAATATGTAGCTAGAGAATTATAAAAGAGATATCAATTAGATATCTCCTTTTTTAATCTTTTTTGTTTTGGTTTTCCTTCCTTTACATATTCATTATATGCATTATTTAATGTATCATGAGGAAGTTTTTGTAATAAGTTTTTTAATTCTTCTTCGGATAATAAATTAATTATTTCTTTTAATTCTTCTTTATTCAAAGTATTTATCATTTCTTTTTTATTATTATTTAAATATTCTTCATATCTTTCTTTAAATAATGGTGTACTACTTAATTTATCAGAATAATTATCTAGTATGCATTTTAGGTAATCATTTATTATATGTGTATTTTCTCTACTTATGAAAATTAATTTTAGTCTGCGGCAACTAATTCCTTTAGTCATATTTTTTTCTGAAGAAAAAGAGAATTCTAAAGAAAGACTATTTTTATCAACATTAAAGTTTGATATTATAGGGAATTCTTCTAGTAAAAAATTAATTAAATCTATTACTATTTCTTTATTTATTAAATTATTAATTGTAAAATATGACTTACTAGTCTTATGATAATAATTACCATCAGAAAATATTACCTGAGTTTTTAATATATTATTTTTATCTTCAAAGAAATATAATTCTACTTCCATTTCAGGGGCACCAATTGTATACAGTTTTGTTATATTTACTCTTGGTTTTTTAATAGGATGCATTTTATATATTGTACTTTTTATAATATTTAATGTTTCTTCTTTATTCATATGAATCACCTATTAATGATTTTACTACCCTATTTACTATTATTTTACCATATTTATAACTAATACCACCTTGTTGGTATGCAATATATGGATATCTTATTGGTCCATCACATGATAATTCGATTGAGCTACCTTGAGTAAAGCTACCTGAAGCCATTATTATTTTATCTTCATATCCTGGCATATCTGATGGTTCTATTAAAGCATTAGAGTCTATTTTGGAATTTGATTGGATTCCTCTTACGTATTTTACTAATTTATTTTCATCTTTAAAGATTATATTTTGGACTATGTCTACTCTATCTTCATTATATTTAGGACTTACTTCATAACCTAATTTTTCTAATACATATGCAGTATAAACTGCTGTTTTTAAAGCATTTGCTACGATCATTGGAGATAAGTATAATCCTTCTAATATACTTCTATTTTGATTCATAGATGGGCCTACTTCTTTACCTTGACCTGGAACATTTAATCTTTCAGCGCATAATTCTACTAGATCACTTCTTCCTACTATATAACCACCATTTGAAGCAAGAGCTCCTCCTAAGTTTTTGATTAAAGAACCTACACAAACATCTGCTCCTACTTCAGTTGGCTCTTTAATACTAACCATTTCACAGTAGCAATTATCTACCATGATAATTACTTCTTTATCTACTTTTCTTATTTCTTTTATTACTTTTTCTAATTTTTCAATACTAAGACTTTCTCTAGTACTATAACCTTTACTTCTTTGAATTTCTATTAGTTTTATTTTATTATTTTTTAATACTTCTTTTATTTTATCATAATCAAAATCATTATTTATTAAATCTATTTCAATATATTTTACATCAAATGATTTTAATGATGATTTGTTGTTATTAAAACCAATTACACTATCTAAAGTATCATAAGGTCTACCTGATATTGATAACATGGTATCTCCTGGCCTTAATAAAGCAAATAAGCATGTTGCTATTGCATGAGTACCAGAAATAAACTGCGATCTTACTAATGCATCTTCGGCTTTAAAAATAGATGCATATACTCTTTCTATTTTATCTCTTCCTATATCATTATAACCATATCCGGTAGCGGAAGTAAAATCTGTTTCGCAGATACTATTCTCGATAAAAGCATTAAGTACTTTCTCACTATTATATTCTTCTATTTCATCTATCTTTTTAAAAACATTTTCTAAATCTTTATCAGCATTTTTTATAATATTATCTAACATTTTTTACCTCCATCTACTCTAATTACGGAATCATTTATATAACTTGCTTCATCACTAATTAAAAACTTAACTAAATTAGCTACTTCTTTAGGATTACCAAATCTACCTAGTAAGATTTTTTCTTCTTCTTTTTTTATAAATTCTTCATCTAACAAACTATTCATTTCAGTATCTATCCAACCAGGACATATGGTGTTTACTCTAACATATGGAGCTAAATAACTAGCTAGATTATGAGACAATGATATTAATCCAGCTTTAGATGCATCATAATCTAAACTTTCAGGATAATATGTATCAATACCATTAGTAGAACTTATATTTATTATTATGCCACTTTTATTCTTCTTCATTTTTAAGCCTATTTTTTTACTTAAAAGAAATGGAGCCACTAAATTAACATCTAATATATGCATAAAATTATCTTTTATTTTATCTTCAAATGTAGTATCTAATGTATAAGCAGCATTATTTATTAATACATCAATATTATCATACTTATTATAAACAGTAGATAACATATTATCTATTTCTTCTTCTTTACTTAAATCACACTTTACCATTAATGTATCAGTATTATATAAATTATCTAATTGTTCTTTTAACGCTTTAGCTTTATCATAATTATTATTATAATGAATTATTACTTCATAGTCACTTGCCAAAAGGCTTACTATTTCTCTTCCTATTCCGGAAGATGCTCCAGTTACTAATACTACTTTTTTCATTTTTATACCTCTTTCTCCAGGTATTATATCACGATTTGACCTTTTTTAAAATAAATACTTGCCAAAATATAAAATATATGGTATTATTATACATGTCTTATGGCGGAATTGGTGAAGTGGTTAACACGGTGGATTGTGGTTCCATTATACGTGGGTTCGATTCCCACATTCCGTCCCAGATAAAAAATAACTCACATTTATTGTGAGTTTTTTATTTTTTTCTTTTTTCATTTTTATATTCATTAATGAATTGATGATATTCTTTATCAAAAAAGCCATAATCAAATTTGATATTTAGAATTCTATATACCGACTCATTAATTCTTTCTATGGGAATCACCCCAGTATCTATACTTTGATAAATGGTATTATATGCTTCATTTATATCTTGTGGCATTAATAAAATGTCATTTCCAGCTTCAATACATCTTAAGTAAATTTGTTCATTAGTAAAATAATTTGATAAAGCTTTCATTTTTAACGAATCAGGCATTATTAATCCATCATATCCCATATCTTTTCTCAACAAATCACCTATCATTATTTTGGATAAGCTTGAAGGTGTATTGCTTAGTGTTACTTTAGGTACAGCTATGTGCGCTACCATTAGTCCTGGTAATTTTTTTCTAACTGCTTCAATAAAGGGAATTAATTCTAATCCTTTAAGTTCTTCTAAATCTTTATTTATTATTGGCAAATCAATATGAGAATCTTTTGCAGTATCTCCGTGACCTGGAAAATGCTTTCCGACAGGAATAATTTTTTTGCTTGATAATCCATCGGCATAGGCTAATGCCATTTTTTTTACAACATCACTATTTGTTCCAAATGCTCGATTAGCAATGACTTTGTTTTGGGGATTTGAAAAAACATCTAGTACTGGAGCCATATCCATATCGACTCCGATATTTTTTAATTCACCACCCATTTTTACTCCAAGTTCAAAAGCAATTCTTTCATCTAATGTTTTTCCTATTTCAGCCATTGGCGGATAATTTTCAAAACCAACTCTTTCATCAAGTCTTTGAACTCTTCCTCCCTCTTGATCTACAGATATCATGGCAGGTATATCACCAATTGATTTAATATCTAATAATAGTTTTTGTGTTTGTTTGTAATCAGCAATATTACTTTTAAAAAGAATAAAACCACCTGGTCCGTATTTAGATAATATTTTTTCTAAATCGACATTCATTTCAATAGTATCTCTATAATCTATCATTATCATTTGACCTATTTTCTCTGATAAGGTCATATTACTAAGCTTATAACTTAAAAATTCTTCTTTCATTCTTTTCCTTTTCTTTCTTTGTTTTCCAAATTATAATATTATTATACCAAATTAAATTTTAGATAACAATTCATTTTTTTCATAAAAAGAGAAACTTAGCTAAGTTTCTCTTTTATTATTCTACTTACTTCAGACATATCTGCCTTACCTTGAACTAATGGTGTTACTGTCTTCATTATTATGCCCATATCTTTCATAGAAGTTGGTTTTACTTCATCAAAAACTTTATCAATAACAGCATTTAATTCTTCTTCAGATAATTGCTTTGGCATATAAGCATTTAATATTTCAATTTCTTTTTCATTTTGTTCTACTAAATCATTACGACCTGCTTTTTCAAATTCTTTAATTGATTCTTTACGCATTTTTATTTGTTTTGATATTACTTTTATAACATCATTATCTGTTAGTTCTTCTCTAGGATTTGGTTTTTCTAGTTGCATTGCGCCTTTAATCATTCTTATAACGCCTAGTTTAAAGCTATCTTTATTTTTCATTGCTTCTTTTAAATCGTTATTTATTTTTTCTGATAACATTCAAATCGTCTCCTTAGTAATTTTTTCTATTTTTTCTTGAATTAATTGTATTTTTTTTCTTTTCTTCTTTTAATCTTACTCCAGGTTTTTTATAGCCTTCTGCTCTTTCTTTAGCTTTAGAGAGATTTCCATTACGTGCTACTTGATTTTTGAATCTTTTTAAAGCAAATTCAACATCATTATTTTTAACACTAACGGTTACTTTAGTTCCTGCTGGCATTTTATCCCTCCTTCCGCTTTTTCATAAAAGATTATAACATTATTTGACATATTGTGCAAGCAGAAACAGGCTATTTTTCTAATAAAATAACATTTTAACTAAATATCACAAAATTTATCTTCACTTTTTCTTCTTATGTATTCTCCTAAAGCTTCACCCATTTCAAAAAATAAATTTAAGCATCTATAGACAGAATTTAAAATAGTTGACGTAAACGTACTAGTCCCACCTTCTATTTTTTTCATCTCTTCTTTTTTTATTTCGTGCATATTTACCTCTTTTTAATTATTACATTTAGATGGATTGGCGTAGCCTGATAGTACTCCAGTTATGAAACTTACAAAAACAGCTATAGCTGAAGCTATTACAACTACTGCGCTAGTACTTCCACCTTCTACTTTCTTCATTTCTTCTTTATTTATTTCTTTCATATTACTACTCCTTTCTTAATATGTAATCTATTACTTTTTTATCATCTTTAATAAAGTATAAATCTATATT
>CAMUXV010000035.1 GCA_947164795.1 uncultured Caryophanales bacterium
TAGCACCACCAGCAAGTATTCTTCCACATTTAGGACATCTTAATTTTTGTAAGAAAATGTAAGTTTGAGTTCTCATGTAGTTCTTTTGATTTTTCTTTCTTTGTGCTTGGCAGTTTTCCCATAGTTCTTTACTAACTAATGGTTCAACAACATTTTCATAATAAACTGGTTTATTAATTGTTTTTCCTGATACATAATCTCCTTTATATAATTCATTAGATAAAATCTTTAATATTCTTGTATCTTTCCAATTAGTTTTTCCTAACACTTTTTCTTTATTATAGATATTTGCAATAGTGCTATAAGAATTACCTTCAAAATATAAATTAAATATTCTGATAACTATATCTTTTGTTAATGGATCAGGAACTAATTTTTTATCAACTCTTTTAAAGCCAATAGGACAAACTGCTGGAATATGACCTTGTTTAATTGCTCCTGCCATACCAACTTTAGTCCTTTCACTTGTTCTTTCAATTTCATTTTGTGAAACTGACATCATTATTCTAGTTACCATTTTCCCATTAGCTGTTGTTGTATTTATATCATCATTAGCACATACTAAATCAAATCCATACTTTTCAGATGTTTTAAGCAAGTTTTCCCAATCATATATACTTCTTGATAATCTATCTAGTTTTAAAGCAATAACAGTGTTTATTTTGCCATTTTTAGCATCATCAAGTAATCTATCAAACTCTGGTCTATGATTACCTGTTTTAGCACTTATTCCAGCATCTTGGTAATAGTCATATATCTTATATCCTTTAAACTTACAAAGTGCCTCTAATCTTTCTTTTTGTTCTGGTAAACTGAATCCTTCTTTGGCTTGATCTTCAGTTGATACTCTTAAATACAAACCACATATTCTTTCTTCGTCTTTCATTAAATCTCAACTCCTTTTACTAAAAAAGAGGAGACAATAGTATCTAGTAAAGTCTAAATACTACTGACTCCTCATTTAATTCAATATTATATAATTTTATTTTATCTTTGTAATTTAACATGATGTACCTCCATTTCTAGAGAATACCTCTTTCATTGGTTATATATAATATCATTTTTTTAACATTTGTCAATTCCCTGATTAGGGAATAATAGTATTTAGATAGTTTTTAAATAATCTTCTAATTCAGATAATTTTATCTTATTAGATAAGTTTTCAATAAATACTTCATTAGAATAATTGAATATTAAGAAAGTTTTATCTTTTATGATAATTCTATTAGGTTCAATATAAGTTAAATTAGTTCTATCTATTTTTCTGATATTACCATTAATAATTGTTGGTGTAGTTTTAGCAAACTCACATATTAATTCTAATTTCTTTCTTAATGATTCTTCGATAGGCAATTCTTCTTTAATAATATTTACCATAATACCATCCTTCCTTTAGGATAGTTTTTAATAACACAAAAAAAACTAATCCATTTCTGAATTAGTTATTTATCAAACTCAAACTATAAAAGTTCGAGCAGAATTCCTTATGGTAGCGAGAGGGGGGATCGAACCCTCGACCTTTCGGGTATGAACCGAACGCTCTAGCCAGCTGAGCTATCTCGCCGTAAAACGTAATATAATTATATTACATTTTTTTTGCTTTGACAAGTATTTTTTTATTATTTATATAATTCTTTATTTAATAAATCAATATTATTATTCATTACTGTTATATAGTTTTCATTAGAATTAGTTATTCCACCATCTATTGTTTTCATGGTATTTAATGTTATTAATTCTACACCATAATTATTTATTAGAGTTTTACATGTATTATTTGTTTCTTCATCAGCAGAGAATATATATTTAATATTACCATTGTTTATTAATTTCTTAACTTCATTAACAGTGTTTTCACTTAGTTCATCAGTTTCTTCTAATGAGATAACATTCAAATTATATTTTTCTAAGAATTTAAAGACATTATTATCTACAACGATGGTTTTATATGTTGATAAAGAAATGTCTTCTTTGATATCGGCATCTAATCTTGATAAATCATATTTTAAATCTTCATATTTATCTTCTATTCCTGTTTTATCTGTATTAGATATTAGGTATGGATTTGATACATATTCTAATAATCCATCTTTAGTGTTTTGAGCCATCATTAGGTAGTTATATGGATTTAACCATAGTTCAGATATATCGTAATCATAGTTCATACCCATTGATACATCAATTACTTTTAATTTTTTATTTTTATTAATCATATCTACGGCAAAATCTCTATCTCTATCTAAACTATTAAAGACAAATAAATCTGTTTTAGAATACTCTGTTAATTTTTTATCGGATAATTCAAAATCTTTAGGATCTACTCCTGATGGATAAATACTATTTATAGTACTATAATCTCCATATAAACTACTTATTAAAAATTTTATTGGGTATATTGTTGTATAAACCTTTATATCTTTCATATTATCGTTATTAATATTGAATTTGCAACCTGTTAATAGAAATAATCCTATAATTATTAAAAATATTTTCTTTTTCATTATATTCCTTCTTTCATTCTTATAATAATATTATCATATTTTTGATAAAAATGATAGAAGTATTTAAAAAATTATTGTATAATAATCTGGAAGCGAGGGAAGGTATATGAAGACTGATGATTTTGATTATTATTTACCAGAAGAACTTATTGCTCAAGTGCCTTTAAAGAATAGAGAAGAATCTAGAATATTAGTACTTGATAAAGATACTGGTGAAAAAATAGATGATAAGTTTTATGATATTGTTAATTATTTAAATAAAGGTGATGTATTAGTACTTAATGATACTAAAGTTATACCTGCGAGAATAATTGGTACTAAAGAAGATACGGGTGCTGTTATCGAATTGTTACTTCTAAAGAATGAAGAAAATGATAACTGGGAGTGTTTAGTAAAACCGGCGAAAAGAGTAAAGATAGGTACTGTTATTTCTTTTGGTAATGGAGAATTAAAAGCTAAATGTATAGGTATAGGAGAAGAGGGTATAAGATATTTTACTTTTATATATGATGGAATATTTTATGAAATATTAGATAAACTTGGTACAATGCCTCTTCCTCCATATATAAAAGAAAAACTAGATGATCAATCTAGATATCAAACTGTATATGCTAAAAATATTGGTAGTAGTGCTGCTCCTACTGCAGGGCTTCATTTTACTAAGGAATTATTAAAAAGAATAGAAGAAAAGGGTATTGTTGTTACTTATATTACATTGCATGTAGGATTAGGTACTTTTAGGCCTGTTAATGTAGAAGATGTCACTAAACATAAGATGCATAGTGAGTTTTATAGTATGAATAAAGAAACTAGTGAAATATTAAATAAAGCTAAAGAAGAGGGTAGAAGAGTAATTGCTGTGGGTACTACTACTACTAGAACATTAGAAACTATTATGAGTAAATATAATAGTTTTAAAGAATGCACAGGTTGGACAGATATATTTATTTATCCTGGTTATAAATTTAAAGCAATAGACAGTTTAATTACTAATTTTCATTTACCTAAATCTACTTTAATAATGCTTGTTAGTGCATTATCATCTAAAGATATAATATTAGATACTTATAAATATGCAGTAGAAAATAAATATCGATTTTTTTCTTTTGGTGATGCTATGTTTATTACTAAATTTGATTGCAAATAGTTAAATAATGTGTTAATATTAATATGAGGTTAGATATGAAAAAAGTATTTTTGTTTTTATTTGGTTTAGTGTTGTTTTTGTCAATGAGTTTTAATTCGAATGCAAGTAAGATAGATGATGTAACAATCGAACCAAAATGTACTAGAGAAGCTGCTATGGAGATTGTTAAAATAGTATATCATGAAGCGGGAAGGGATGATAATGCATATTCCAATTCTTTTGATGCTTTTTATAATCAGATATTGACTGCTTCAGTCATTGTAAATAATGCTCATTTAATAAATAAAGATAATTGGTACGAAAAAATATACAATGTAAACACGTTTATGCAACCATATTATTGCTATGGTGGAGATGTTAAGAGTAAAAATAATGATACGGGTTATTGTGGGGAAATAATTAATTATCGTGATATGGATTTTAATTCATATGTTCCTAAGGAAAAACAAGGAAAGCTGTTATATATTGCAGACTTGGTTTTATCTGAGAAATTTAATCTTCCTGCTAATATGTTTCTAGAAGCTGCAAGGAATATTGTTGAAAATAATGGTACAGTTTTTGAATGTGTCACTATACCAAAGCCAAAACCAGTTGATGCGTGTTATGGTTATTCGGCGCTTCCAGCCTTTTCATTCACAATGGATATGTCTGATGTAAATGCATTTGGTCATAAAATTGATAATCCTACAGCAGAATATTATCGAAATCTTGCTAAATCTTTAGAAAAAGCTGTTGATTATTCAAAGTATACTCCTGAAACGGTATGTGGCGGTTTGTCTGAGGAAATAATACTACCCAAACCTGGAAATAATCCAAGTAAGCCAGTAGTAGATGTGGATGTTCCAGCATGTGAAAATCCAGAAATTCTTAGAGTTATTTATTTTGCTAGTATTATTGTTGATATTATAAAAATAATTGTTCCTCTTGGTTTGGTAATTATGGCTATGATTGATTTTTCTAAAGGTGTTACTTCTGGTAATGAGGGAGATAATAAGAAAAATTTATCTAGGTTAATTAAAAGATTTATTTATGCTGTACTTATTTTTACAGTTCCTTGGATTGTTAAAATAATTATTATTAATTTGGGTAATTTAACAAAAGATGTTAACTATACTGATTGTTTAGAAAATGCTACTGAAGAGGGAATAGAGAAGTTTCAAGAACAATATGATAAATTGGTGGCGGAAGCAAGAAATAGTGCAAATTAATAATTAAAGCAATAATGTTAAAATACTAGTTCATTTATTTATACTAGTATTTTTTTTATTTATTTGGTATACTTTATATAGATAGAAAGTAGGGTGAGGATATGGATAAGTATGATTATGTTACTACTACTATAGAAGAAGAAAAAGAAAGAATATATAATATATTATTATATTTAGAAGATAAAGATAATATAGAAGAACTTACTAAATACCAAGAAAGATATAATAATATATGTAAATATTTAAATGCTAAAGAAAGATATATAAGTATATTTAATATAATTAATGAATATAAAGATAAATTAGATTCTTTAAATAAAATAAAATATGAATATGAAGTAGATAACATACTACTAGAAGATACGCTACTTAATAAATTTCATGAAGATACTAATAATGTATATAGAAATATATTATATGAAAATATTAAGAAAGAAAAAGAGGATATTAGAAATATAT